>NZ_JBWDTQ010000015.1:0-246412 GCF_056312425.1 Nocardiopsis sp. TRM 82005 | reverse complement strand
GACCTGGACACTGCCTACCGCAACTTCTTCGACTCCCTCAAGGGCAAGCGCCCCAAGACGGGTGCTCCCCGGTTCAGGTCCCGTAAGGACCACCGCCAATCGGTCCGGTTCACCGCCAACGCCCGCTGGAAGATCACCGAGGCGGGCAAGCTGTCCCTGCCCAAGATCGGCGAGGTGAAGGTGAAGTGGTCGCGGTCGCTGCCGTCGGTCCCCTCCACGGTCACCATCGTCAAGGACGCGTCCGGGCGGTATTTCGCCTCGTTCGTCGTGCAGACCGAGGACAAGCCCCTCCCCGAGACCGTGGACGATGTGGGGATCGACCTCGGGTTGGGGCACGTCGCGGTGCTGTCGCACGGCACGAAGATCGACAACCCCCGGTTCCTGCGCCGCGCTGAGAAGAAGCTGAAGAAGGCCCAGCGGGAGCTGTCCCGCAAAGTCAAGGGATCCAACAACCGGGCCAAGGCCAGGGTGAAGGTCGCCCGTGCCCACGCTCGGGTGGCCGACTGCCGACGCGAGTTCCACCACCAGCTCTCCACCCGTATCGTCCGCGACAACCAAGCGGTGTACGTGGAGGACCTGTGTGTGAAGGGGCTCGGACGCACGAAGCTGGCCAAGAGTGTGCATGACGCCGGATGGTCGGTGTTCGTGGGCATGCTCCAGTACAAGGCCGCCCGGTATGGGCGGACCTTCGCCAAGGTGGACCGGTTCCTGGCCTCCTCGCAGACCTGCTCGGAGTGCTGGGTGGTGGACGGCCCCAAACCCCTGCATGTGCGCACCTGGACCTGTTCGGGGTGCGGAACCCTTCATGATCGGGACGTGAACGCGTCCCGCGTCGTGCTCGCCGCTGGACGGAAACTCGCCCCAGGGCGGGAAGCGGAGAGGTAAAACGCCTGCGGAGGCTGGGTAAGACCACCACTCTCGGGTGGGGCACCGGCCTGGGAAGCAGGAACCAGCGGACGCTGTGAGGCGCACCGCGCCTACAGCCGCGGGGCTGTGGGAATCCCCGGGGTTCACCCCGGGGAGGACGTCAACGCATGCCCGACACCAACCGGCCCAGGCGCCGCAACCGCTCCAGGTTCGCCTCATAGCGGGCACCGACCACCAGCAGCAGTACACCCACGACGGCGAACGGCACCCAGTTCGGAGTCAACCGGGTCAGGTCCCACAGCGGCGGTCCGAACGCCCGCAGCGACGTCGCCACCAGCGCCAGTCCGCCCAGTACCAACACCGCCTGGAGCCGCTGGCGCAGACCCCACATGGCTACGGCCAGACCCAGCACGAGCACGGCGGGCACCCTCCACGCCATGCCTCCCTCGAACAGCACCAGCACCACCGTGGGCAGGGACAGCAGAGCCAGACCGCCTCCGTAAGCGGACCAGCTCGACGGCGTCTCGACCGCCTTGCGGCTCCACTCCCAGCCGACGGCCAGCGCGGCGAGGGCGGGCGGCACCGTGTACGCCTCGGGCACGGCCACCTCCCACGCGGCCAGCACCGTCCACAGCGCGGCGAACATCAGCAGCGCACCCACCAGCGCGGACCAGCGCCGGTCCGGTCGCACGGCGGTCGCCAGCGCGATCACCCCGACCACCGCCAGCGCCAGCGCGACCAGCTCCAACCGCGCACCCGCCGACACGGTGACGGCGAGCGCCACCACCGCCCACAGGCCCGCGGGGACCTCCGCCGCCAGTACCAGCGCTCCGTGCAGCCTCGGTGCCGCCACGGCCACCGCTGCGACCGTCGCGATCGGTGCCAGGGCCGCGTACTCCACGGACGCCCCCAGCAGCAGCGGCAGGGCCAGGGCGAACGCGCACGTGGCGGCCGTGGCCACCGCCGTCGCGCCGATCGCCGGGTCGGCGGTCCGCGCCAGGGCGGCCACCACCGCGCCGACCACGGCGACCGCCATCAGGGCACCTGCGTTCGCGTGTTCCTGCGTGAGCGCCCAGCTCAGCCCCAGTATCAGGGTGAGGAGCGCGGTCGCCCCCGTCAGCCGGCCGACCCACCGGTCCCGGGCCAGCGCCGACCACAGGGCCAGTGCCGAGCCCACCGCGAACGTCCACACCAGTGCGACGAGGAACGGCGCCTCCAGGACCACCGGCAGCGGGACCAGGGCGGGCGGCGCGACGAGGGCGGCCGTGTGCGGCGTCCACCGCCGGGCCAGCAGGGCGACGGCTCCCACGGCCAGCAGCCCGGACAGCAGGACACCGGTCGTCACGGCGACGGCGGCATCCGGTGGCCCGCTCAGGCCGAGGAAGGCGTGCGCGGACTCCACCAGGGCCGACGGAGGAGCCGAGGCCGGGGGACGGGCCCGGGAGAACACGGCCAGCGCGGGCAGCGACCGAGGCCCCGCCACCAGCGGGACGGCGGTCAGCAGGAGTATGCCGACCACGGTGAACGTCGACGCCGTCGGGGACGGGCGGGACGCGGCCGGGGAGCCTCCCGCCGAGTCGGCGGGAGACGACGGACACGGCACCTGTCCGACCACCACCGAGGCCGACGCGACCAGCAGCAGGGCCGTGGCCAGGAGCCACCAGGCCACCGGGTCGGGAACGGTACCCAGCGCGAAGGTGGACGCCAGGGCCACGAGCCCGGGGAACAGGGTGAGCGCGCCCAGAGCCAGTGTCACGGCGTACACCGGCGGCACAGGCCCTCCGGGCGATCGGGCGCTCAGGCGGCGCAGGACCAGCGCTTCGGCCAGCGCCGTCGCCGCCACCAGCACGAGCGCGACCAGGGACGTGTACCACTCGGGCATCGCCCAGACCAGGCCCAGCACCAGGGTGGACAGCCCCGCGAGCGCCGGGACCCAACCGGACCCGTGCCGGGCGGCGGGGGCCGCGCCGGGGGCGTTCCCGGTGGGTGCCGGGGTGCCGCGCAGCCGGGCGGGTGCCCGTCGGGCATGCCCCAGCACCAGGGCCGCGCCCACCAGCACCGTCCACACCACCGCCGCCGCGTACGGCATCCCCAGGACCAGCGGCAGCGGCACCAGGGCGGGCGGCGCGGTGAGCGCGGCGGCGGTCCTCGTCCACCGCCGGTCGAGCAGGCCGACCAGCGCCACCGCCGCGGCGCCGGCCACCAGTACCCCAGCCGCCGTCCCGACCGCCGCCGCGACACTCTCCTGCGCTGACAGCCCCAGGACCGAGTACGCGGGCTCCCTCATCGCCGACACGGGCTCCGACCACGGCTCAGCCCGGGGGAGGAGCGGCAGGCCGGGGAACCGGCCGCGTCCGACCAGCAGCGGGGCGGCCGGTAGCAGGAGCAGCCCGAGCAGGGTGAACAGCGGCCGCGGGTCGGGCGCCGCGTCGTGGGACGGAGCGATCGGTGCGGGTACCCGCCCGAGCAGCAGCGCGGTCGTCCCGGTCAGCAGGCCGGCGGCGGCGAGCAGCCACCATGCCGGAGGCGGCACGGTATCCGAGACCACGAACCCGAGCAGGAAGAGCGCCCCGGTCAACAGGGCCAGTGACCACAGGAGCAGCCCCGTTCCGTACAGGACCGCCGCCGGGCCGTTCCCCGGCTCGGCGCGGCGGCACAGCAGCACGGCCACCAGCGCTGTCGCGCCCAGGAACAGCAGTGCGCCCAGGGAGGTGTACTGGTCCGGCAGCGACCACAGCAGACCGGTGACCAGGGTCAGGGTTCCGGTGGCCGCGGGGATCCGGGTCGCGCGCCGGTACGGCAACAGGGCCGTGCCCAGCACCAGCGCGGCACCGACCGACAGCGCCCACACGGTCGCCACCACGTGCGGTAGCCCCAGCAGCAGGGGGAACGCCAGCAGGGTCGGCGGGGCGGCCAGGGCGGCGGCGGGTACGAGCGCTTCGCGGCGCAGCAACGCCACCGCGCCCAGGGACAGCACGGCACCGACCAGGACGGCGGCCAGGTGGAGTGGTCCGTACGTCGGTCCGGTCATCGGTCCGGACAACTCCAGCACCCGGAGCGCGGAAGAGGTCGCGGTACCGGGGGCGCCACTCCACAGGGTCGTGGGCACCCGTGGCAGAACGGGCAGGTGCGCGGGGCCGGCGGCGAGCGGTGTCATGGCCAGCGCCATGAGTGCGGCGGCCGTGTGGAAGGCCGACGGGGCACCGTCTCCGGTGGCGTGGCCGGAGGGCAGGGGGCGGTGGGAGAACAGCAGGCCGGTCGTACCCGACAGCAGCAGGGTGGCGGCCAGGGCCCACCAGACCTCCACGGCGTTGAACCTGAAGCCGGTGAGTACCAGCACGACCGCCAGAAGCAGGGCCACCGCCCACAGCACGGTCGCGGTGACGTGGAGGGTGCGGACGGGAAGACCCGCGCGGGGCGCGCCGAGCCACCGGACCACGAGCAGGTCGCCCAGCGCGGTCGCGGCGAGGACGGGCAGTGCCCAGAACCACACGTCGACGGAGGGAAGGGCCGCCAACAGCAGCACCGGAACCGGCTGGCACAGCAGGGCGGCGATGACGCGCGGGGCCCGCAGCGGCACGAGCAGCGGATAGAGCACCAGCAGCGAGCCGATGACGGCCAACACCGCAGCCGTGTAACCGGGCCCGTCTCCGAGCCGGCCGGACGTCAGCAGCCACAGAGCGAGGGCGTCGATGCACAGCAGCGCGGCGGCCAGGCAGCCGAAGGTCTCGGCTGTGGCCCTCAGGCCGCGCCGGTGCGTCGGAAGGGCCAGGGCGGCGAAGGCCGCGGTGGTGAGCCCGAGGACACCGGCGCGGGTGCCGGTACCCATGTCGCTCCACGCCCAGACGGCGAAGACCAGTGCGGCGATGCCGACGAGCAGGCCACCCAGCCCGAGGATGACGTTCTGGGCGGAGCGCCGGGTGACCTCCCCGGTCGGCGGATCCGCCGGGGGACGCGCGGGGGCGTACGGCGTCTCCCCCCGCTGGTACGCCGGCGCGTCGGGCGCCGGTGCGGGCGCCTGTGCGCGGGCCGGCCCCGGGGACCGCTGGTCTCCGGCACCTCCCCCGGCCGCGCCGGGTGCGTCGGCTCCGGCCGCGGCCCGGTCGTCGGAGCGGGGGACCGCCCGCGCCGACTCCTCGCGCAGGAGCCGTACCACGACGGCGCGTTCGCCGTGCAGCCTCCGCTTGCGGCTGTCGAGCACCGCGATCTCGGAATCGATCCGCCACAGGCGCTGGGCCGTGTCGCCGACGAGGAGAAGCCCGCAGCGCGGGCATGACCGGTGCCGCACGGGCAGTGGAGCGCGGCAGTCCGGGCACCTGAGCTGGGGACCCGCGGGGGAGGGTGGGGATCCGTGGGCGTTCATGGCGCCATCCTGGTCCCCGACTCCGTCCGCGCACATCCGTACGGGTACTCAGAAGCACCGAGTCCGGTGGTCAGCTTCTCCCCGGAAGCACTCCGAGACGCTTGCCACGCCTTCGAAGCAGTTGAACCGGTGTTGACCCTTCGTGTCGATCCGCAGGTCAAAGGCGCACACTTCGGACGCATACCGTGATGTGTTCCAAGACACCGTAAAACTGGCGTTACTTCATCGTGACGATGATGCAGGCTGAACCCGCTGCAATACACCCCCTCCCACGTGGTGCGACCCGCGTCGCGGTGGTCGAACGGCGGATCCGCCCCACCGCGCACCTCATCCGCGGACCACGTGGTCAGCAGCGGCGAAGCACAACACACGAATGTCCGTGGGACACGTGTGCGTCTACGCGAAAGGGCGACCTTGCTACCCAACCTGATCTCACTGCGCCATGCGGGTGCCGTCGGCGCCGCCACCCTCGTCGCCGGAGGCACGTTCGCGGTCGCCGCGTCCGCGCAGAGCGGCGCGATCGACCCCGGCCAGCTCGCCTCCGCCGCAGAGGTCCCCGGGCAGCCGGCCGGACCCGAGCAGCCCGGAGACGGCGGTGGAGGAGGCGCCGACGGCTTCTTCGCCGCACAGCCCGACCCCGCCGAGCAGGAGGCTCAGCGCGTGGAGAGCCGGGGTATGGCCGAGGCGGCGGTCGCGGAGGCCGTCCAGTCCGCCAGCGAGACGGGCAGCGAGATTCCCGAGCCCGAGCCCGAGGCTGAACCCGAGGCCGACACCTCCGGCGGTTCCGACTCCTCCGATGACGTTTCCACCGCGTCGGCTCCCTCCGGCTCGGCCAAGGAGATCGCCCTGGAGATGGTTCTCGACCAGGGTTGGGGTGAGTCACAGTTCCAGGACTGCCTCGAACCCCTGTGGGAGAAGGAGAGCGGTTGGGACCACACGGCGCAGAACCCCAGTTCGGGTGCGTACGGCATTCCGCAGTCCCTGCCGGGCGACAAGATGGCCTCCCACGGTGACGACTGGCGGACCAACCCCGCCACCCAGATCGCGTGGGGTCTCGACTACATCGAGGGCCGCTACAACACCCCGTGTGACGCTTGGTCACACTCTCAGGCCAACAACTGGTATTAATAGGGCTTTCCCTGCTAATGACCCCCTCTTGGGAAGGCAATCGTGCTACTCAACCGAATGTCGCTGCGCAGCACGGCGGCGGTCGGTGCGGCGACCCTCGTCGCGGGTGCGACCTTCGCCGTCTCCGCCTTCGCGGACGACGATGTCGACCCGGACATGGCGGCCAGTGCCGCTCTACCGGACACTGAGGAACCCGCCGTCGCCGAAACCGAAGCCGGAGAGGACGAGTTCTTCTCCGAGGAGTTGAGCCAGGAAGAACTCCAGGATCTGCGCGAGCAGGCCCAGGAACAGCGTGACGCGGCCCGTAGCGATGGGATCCGGACGGCCCAGGGCGACGGGAGCGACATCAAGGAGGAAGTGGAGGAGGAAGAGGAAGAAGAGGAGGAGTCCCCCGTCTTCACCGGGGACCCCAAGGGCATCGCCCTACAGATGGTCCTCGACCAGGGTTGGGGTGAGTCACAGTTCTACGACTGCCTCGAACCCCTGTGGGAGAAGGAGAGCGGTTGGGACCACACGGCGCAGAACCCCAGTTCGGGTGCGTACGGCATTCCGCAGTCCTACCCCGGCGAGAAGATGGCCTCCCACGGTGACGACTGGCGGACCAACCCCGCCACCCAGATCTCATGGGGCATCGACTACATCAAGGGCCGCTACGGCGACCCGTGCGGAGCTTGGGCCCAGTCCCAGGCCACAGGTGCGTACTGACCCGGGGCCGTCCACACCCTGCCGTCACGCCCGCACTCCGGCACTCCCCGGCGCCACCGGCCCGTAAGCGCGGCTCGGAGCGGCCCCCGGGCCCACTCCGGGGAGGGTGTGGACGGACGCGTTCCTGACGCCGAAAGACCCTCCCCCGCTTCTGCGGCCCGCTGCCTCGCCTGTCACCGGACCGGGGGGGCGGGAGCAGCCGGAACGGACGAACGGCCCCCGCGGTTGCGCGGGGGCCGTTCCCCGTCCTACGGGAGCCGTCTCCCGGCAACGGCGTGCGATGGCCGCGCCCGCGCCGGGTCGTGTCACCCCGGAGCATCCCGTGCTCGCGGAGACCGGCTTCACCGGCACGCGGGAAGGCGCCCGGAACACGCGCTAGAGGTGCGGGGTGAACGTTTCGATGACGTCTTCGTGCAGGTCGTCGTAGTAGTCGGCGTCCTCGCGCGGGACGTTCACGCTGACCAGGTAGAACACCCGGTCGCCCTCGTAGTCCATGCTGACCGCGTAGGCCCAGAAGCGCCGCTCGGGGGTGGCCCAGGTCTCGTTGGTGAGGTCGGCCTCCACCAGCGCGACGTCCCATCCCTCCCGGAAGTCGTCATCGTCGAAGTCCTCCAGCTCCAACTGCGTGAAGCCGGTCGTGACGTCCCCGGAGACGTCGGTGCCGCCCTTGGTCTCCTGGAGGTACTCGGTGCTCGTCCCGGTGAACTCCTCCTCGGTCCATCCGGTCACCCACACCTGGTGGTCGTCGCCGGGAGCGAGGAACAGCACCAGTGTGTTGTCGATCTCGCTGTCGTCCACCCGCCACCCCGAGGGGTACTCCAGGGAGAACCACTCCGACCGGAAAGCCTCCAGGTCGTCGTAGGACGGCGGCTCCCCGCTGTCGTCGCCGTCGTCATCGTCCTGCTCTGCGTCGCTTCGCGCCCCGCCCTGGTCGCCGCCGCCGTTCCCGGCCTGGGCCTCCCCGCCGTCGGAGGAAGAAGGCTCCGTCAGAGGCGACCGGGCCTCGGGCGGCACGCCCAGCGAGGCGGAGCCGTCCGCGGGCCCCCGGCCCGAGCGTAGGACGAACCCGCCCACGACCGTGGCGATGAGCAGCAGCGCTATCGCGCCCGCGCCCGTGCCGAGCAGGAGCTTGGCGGTCACCGAACCCGACCGCCCGCGCCCGCCCGGAGGGAGCTGACCGCGGCCACCCGTGCCGCCGTGGCCTCCGGAGTACACCGGCTGGTGCTGGTGGGGCGGTGCCGGAGGGCGCCCCTGGCCGGGTGGGAACGGTGTTACCGGATTCCCCGGTCCGTTCGGCCCGGCCGGCCCGCCGGGGCCGGTGGACCCCGCGTACCCGGGAGGTCCCTGCGGCAGCGGAGACCGCGCATCGGGACAGCCGCCCGTCGGACCGGTGCCGGGGGCGGGGTATCCGCCGCTCGGCGCGTGGTGGGAGCTCTGCGGGCCGCTGGGGCCCGGGGCGGCGTGTGGGCCGCCGCCGAACCCGGCCGCGCCGAAGCCGCCGGATCCTCCACGGCCCGCCGCCGCGCCGCCGTTGGGGCCGCCGCGCTCGTGCAGCAGGGCCAGGGCCCCCTCCGCGGTGAGCCGCCGGTCCGGATCGCGCTCCAGCAGCCCCGCGATGACCGGCTCCAGCCACCCGACACGTGTCATGGGCGGCGGCGACGCTGAGATCACCGCGGCGATCGCGGCCGTGAGGCTGTCCCGGTGGAACGGGGACGCGCCCTCCACCGCCGCGAACAGGGTGACACCGATACTCCACAGGTCGCCCCGGTGCTCGGCCGGGCCGCCTTCCAACCTCTCCGGCGGCATGTACTCGGGGGAGCCGACCAGCGCACCTGTACGGGTGATGCTCGGTCCGCCCTCCATCGTGGCGATGCCGAAGTCGGTGAGGACCACCCGGCCGTCCAGGGACATCATGATGTTGCCGGGCTTGACGTCCCGGTGCAGGACCCCGGCCGCGTTCGCCGACCGCACCGCCTTGAGCAGGGACTCCGCGATCTCCGCGACGACGTCCACCGGCAGGGCGCCCTGCTCGTTGAGCCGGTCCTGGAGGGTCCCGCCCTCGACCAGTTCCATGACCACCCACGGGTCGCCGCCGTGCTCGAAGACGTCGTGGACGGTGATCACGGTGGGGTGGCTGATCCGTGCCGCCGACTGCGCCTCGCGACGGACCCTGCCGTGCGCGTCCGCGCGCTCGGAGTCGGTGAAGTGGTCGGGGAGAAGCACCTGCTTGATCGCGACGACGCGGTCCAGGGCCGGGTCGAAGGCCTCCCAGACCACACCCATACCGCCGCGTCCGAGTTCACGGCGCAGAACGTAGCGGTCCGCGACGATGCGCTCGTTGTCGCTGTTGCTCGACATGTACCGCCCTCTCGAAAAGCGGGCTTTTCGGTGCTCTTTCCAAGCATGTCCGACGCCTCTCGCGGGCGGAAGGTTCCTGGCGGCGGGAGCGGAGGAGGGGATGGGACGGAAATCGCTATCCGTTCCCGCCCCGGGCCGTCCCCCAGACGGCGGGGCACCCCGCGCACACGCGGGGTGCCCCGTGGCCACCGCCGGCGACCAGCCGCCCGGACCGGACCGCCGTACCGTCCGACTACTGGGAGTTGGTCATCCTCAGCACGTCGAGGGCCTCGTCCAGCTGCGCCTCGGTGAGCTTGCCGTCCTCGACGTAGCCGCGCTCGACGACCACCTCGCGGATGGTCTTCTTCTCCTTCAGCGACTGCTTGGCGACCTTGGAGGCCTCCTCGTAGCCGATGTAGCGGTTGAGCGGGGTGACGATCGAGGGCGAGGACTCGGCGTAGACGCGGCACTGCTCGGTGTCGGCCTCGATCCCGGCCACGCAGCGGTCCGCGAACACACGCGAGACGTTGGAGAGCAGGCGGATCGACTCCAGCACGTTGCGGGCGATCATCGGCAGCTGCACGTTCAGCTCGAAGTTGCCGCTCGCGCCGCCGAAGGCCACCGCGGCGTCGTTGCCGACGACCTGCGAGGAGACCTGGAGCATGGCCTCGCACAGGACCGGGTTGACCTTGCCCGGCATGATCGAGGAGCCCGGCTGTAGGTCGGGCAGGAGAATCTCGCCCAGGCCCGCGGTCGGGCCGGAACCCATCCAGCGGATGTCGTTGGCGATCTTGGCGAAGCCGACCGCGACGGTCCGCAGCTGGCCGGAGAGCTCGACCAGACCGTCACGGGCGCCCTGCGCCTCGAAGTGGTCGCGGGCCTCCGTCAGGGGGAGGCCGGTGTTGTCGGCGACCTCGGCGATGACCCGGGCGGAGAAGCCCTCGGGGGTGTTGATGCCGGTGCCGACGGCGGTGCCGCCCAGCGGCAGCTCGGCCACGCGCGGCAGCACGGCCTCCAGGCGCTCCACGCCGTAGCGCACCTGGGCGGCGTACCCGGCGAACTCCTGGCCCAGCGTGACCGGGGTGGCGTCCATCAGGTGGGTGCGGCCGCTCTTGACCACGGAGGCGAACTCGGTCGACTTGCGGGTCAGCTCCTGCTCCAGGTGCCGCAGCGCCGGGATGAGGTCGTTCCGGACGGCCGAGGTGGCGGCGATGTGAATGGAGGAGGGGAACACGTCGTTGGAGGACTGCGACGCGTTGACGTGGTCATTGGGGTGTACCGGGGCACCGAGACGCTCGGTGGCCAGCGATGCCACGACCTCGTTGGTGTTCATGTTGCTGGAGGTGCCCGAACCGGTCTGGTAGACGTCGACCGGGAACTCGCCGTTCCACTTGCCCTCGGCGACCTCCAGTGCGGCCTCGCGGACGGCTTTGCCGATGTCCTCGCCGATGACGCCGAGCTCGGCGTTCACCTTGGCCGCGGCGGCCTTGATCTGGCCGAGGGCGGCGATGTGGGCGCCTTCGAGGCCCTGGCCGGAGATCGGGAAGTTCTCAACGGCACGCTGCGTCTGGGCCCGCCATTTGGCCTCGGCCGGAACTTTGACCTCACCCATCGAGTCGTGCTCGATACGGAACTCGCTCATTGCAACCCATCTCTCCTGGGAAAACCTGTGAACCCCAGACTGCCAGACGCACCCGGGCACACCTCCACCTCACCCGGTGTTGGCGGTGTTGCGCGCATCATGTTGACACCGGGTGGTCCACCGCACGGCCACGGCACGGACGGGGGACTCCGCCCGTCACACCGTCGACGCTTCGGCCAGCGCCTCAGGCGCCGATACCGCGGCGACGCTCCCGGCGGCGCCATCCCAGGAAGCGGCGGCGCTTGGGCGCGCGCACGCGCACCACGCCGAAGAGGGAGAACCCGCCGATCTCCAGGACGGGGGGAAGGGACAGGTCCGAGCGGCGGGCGGTGGTGGCGCGCCTGCCCAGGAACGACCAGCCGGTCAGCCGTACCTCGACGCCCTCGGGGACGTCGATCTCCACGCGGCCCAGGACGGCGGTCACGGTCATCCGGTGGTGGTTGTGCATGAGGAGCGCCTCGCGCATGTCCACCTGGACCCTGCCGACGAAGGCCACGACCGGCTCGTCGGGGTAGGCCACCCAGCGGCCCTTGCGCTCGACGTTGCCGAACACGCCGAGGACCGGCTGTGGGTCCAGCCGGATGGGCTGCTGGTCGGCGGGCAGGAGGTCGGCGGTGACCCCGGGCAGTTCGCCGAGGGTGCGCGCCTCGTGCACGAGGGAGGATCGCTCCTCGAACTCCTCCAGATCCAGGCGCCCGTCGGTCGCGGCGTCGCGCAGGACCCTCAGGACCCGGTCCCGGTCGGTGTTGGAGGCGCGGAGCCGGTCGGGGGACACTTCCTCACTCACACCGCCAACACTAAAGGAAGCGGTGGAGCACGGGGCTCTCCGCCGGGGGCCGGGCACGGCCGGTCGCGGCGGCCTGTCCGGAGCGGGCCCGCCACGGCCGAAAACCCGGTGGAATTCGCCGTGCCCGATGCCTACCGTGGGTCCATGACCACACCTGACCCCGGTCACCGTCTGCCGGGGAGTGCCTCCATGACCTCCCGCGACACCTCGGCCGTACCCGCTCTGCTGCTCCGGGGCATCGTCAAGCGCTTCGGCTCCCTCACCGCCGTCGACGGACTCGACCTGGAGGTTCCCCAGGGGGTCGTCCTCGGTCTCCTGGGGCCCAACGGCGCGGGCAAGTCCACCACCATGAAGATGCTTACCGCCCAGTCCCTGGCCAACGAGGGCGAGATCCGCATCCTCGGACACGGGATCCCCGCCGAGTCCAAGTGGGCACGGGCCCGCATGGGGGTCGTCCCCCAGCACGACAACCTCGACGAGGAACTCACCGTCGAGCAGAACCTGCGGATGTTCTCCTACCTCTACCGGGTCCCGCGCCGCCAGCGGAGCGAGGCCATCGCCCGCGCCATGCGGCTGGCCCAGCTCGGAGACCGGGGCGGGACCCTGGTCGACAACCTGTCCGGGGGGATGCGCCGACGCCTGCTCATCGTCCGCGCCCTGCTGCACCGGCCCGAACTCGTCCTCATGGACGAGCCCACCGTCGGGCTGGACCCGCAGGTGCGCCAGGACCTGTGGAGCCTGATCTCCGCGCTGCGCGACGAGGGCGTCACCGTCCTGATGTCCACGCACTACATCGAGGAGGCCGAGCGCCTGTCCGACGAGGTCGCGCTCATGGCCCGGGGCAAGGTCGTCGAACGCGGCACCCCCGCCGACCTCGTCACCAAGTACGCGGGCGCCACCGTGGAGGAGTACCTCCCGGGCGAGGAGGGGGTGGACGCCCTCGAAACCCTCGTCCACGGCCATGGCTTCACCACCCGCCGCACCGGCACCACCGTGTCGGTCCTGCGCGCCGAGGAGCTGCCCCAGTCCCTGCGCGACCGGCTGGACGTCCCGCTGCGCCGGGCCAGCAACCTGGAGGACGTGTTCGTGACCCTGACCGGGGAGAGTGTGGAATGACCATGCGGCAACAGCAGGACCGGGAGGACGCCCGTCCGGAGGTCCACGCGCGCCCCGGCCGGTTCGAGGCCGACGCGGTCATGGGCGTCGTCGCCCGCGAGTGGATCCTGTACGGCCAGTCCTGGCGGGCGACCACCTTCGCCGCCGTGGTCGAGCCGACCCTCTACCTGCTCTGCTTCGGCTTCGGTATGGGCGCCCTCATCGGGACCCTGGCCGGGTACAGCTACATCGACTTCCTGGGCACCGGCATCGTGGCGGTGTCGGTGATGTTCCAGTCGATGATGCCCGCCATCATCAACACCTTCATCAAGCGCCGCTTCCTGCACACCTACGAGGGCATCCTCGCCACACCCGTGGACGTGCGCGAGCTCGTCACCGGCGAGGCCCTGTGGCTGGCGATGCGCTCGGGGGTGTACGGGTGCGTTCCGCTCCTGGTCGCGATCGGGTTCGGGCTGCGCCCCGGCCCCGGCATACTGCTGGTGCCCTTCGTCGCCTTCCTCGCCGGGTTCGCCTTCGCGCTCTTCGGCATCTGGATCTCCGCCGTGATCACGTCGGTACGGTCCATGGACTACGTGTTCAGCGGCCTGTTCACCCCGTTGTTCCTGGTGGCGGGCACCTTCTTCCCGCTCACCGAGCTGCCCGGCTGGGTACAGAACGCGGCCATGGCCAACCCGCTCTACCACGCGGTCGAGCTGGTTCGCGGAGCGGTTTTCGGCGGGCTCGGCGCCGGTTCGGCACTCGTCCACGTCGGGGTGTTGTCGGGCTTCATCGTCCTGATGTGGTTCCTGGCCGGCTTCCAGATGCGCCGCCGCGTCGTCAGCTAGGGCCCTCCTTCCGTTGGTCGTGTGGAGGCCGGCCGGAGCACCGCCACGGAAAACGGACGGCGTGGGAGGGCGGTGCCCTCCCACGCCGTCCGTGTCGGCGGAGCCTCTCGGGGCTACTCGCCGCCGCTGGGCGACCACCGCAGTTCGAAGCTGCCGCGCTGCCCGTCCTCGGTGATGCTCACCGCCAGGCCCAGGGCGCCCCACTGGTCGGGGTCCCGCACCTCGGTGTCGGTCATCACCTGACGCATGTCGAAGTACCCGGCGACCACCGCGTCGTCCATCTCCTGCATGGTCTGCTGGAAGACCGGGTCCTCGCCCAGGCTTCCGGTGGCGCTGCTGCCCTGCGCCACCACCACGGTGTCGCCGTCGGTGTTCACGCCCGGGGGCGTGGCGTACGGGTCGGCGGACGCGTTCCCGATGAAGTCGCTCAACACCGTCTCGTCACCGCCGACCGCGCGGTACTGGAACGAGAGCTCCTCGCCGCCGCCGTAGGAGGAACCGAAGAAGCTGTCCAGGCTGATACTGGTGACACCGAACGCGGTCGAGGAGCCGAGAAGCTGGGTGAAGCCCTCCGGCAGCGAGGCTCCCATCCCGTTGAACTGGCGCTCCATCTCCTGCATCTGGCCACTGCTGGTCACGAAGGGGAGCTCGTCGTTCTCGTAGGCATCGGTCAGCGCCGTGTCCAGACCGCTGGCGCCGAACGCCATGATCGTGCTCTCGGGCAGCGACTCCATCGCCGCCACGCTCGCGCCCGGGGTGTCGGCCAGCCACGCCAGGTCGGTGTCGTCCACCGTGAAGTCGAAGACGTCCGTCCGCGCCTCCAGGTAGTCGCCGTCCACGCGCAGGGACGCGGTCGCCCGGCCGCTCATCCCACCGGCCTCGGTGGCCAGCTCGGTCTCGAACTCCTGGGCGAACTCCTCGATCTCCATCAGCTGGGCGAAGTCGGTCCATCCCACGGCGAGGCTGCCGCTGGGCACCGCGTCCATGTCGCCGGAGAAGACGTCCGAGTCGTCCAGGGAGCCGTGCGCCTCCATCTGCTCGCGCATGTCGTTCAGCGCCGCTTCGGAGCTGGTGAGGAGCGCGAAGCCGTCGTCCACCTCGAAGAAGAGGTCGTCGTACTCCCCGCTGAGGTCCTCCAGCCCCTCCTGGGCCAGCTGCTCGTCCTCGACGGCGAGCGCGAACATCGCGGCCACTCCGGCCCCGTCCTGGATCTGGGCCTCGCCGTCGTCGGTGGGCCACAGAGCAAGGCCCACGCGCTCACCGATCCACTCCTCGACCTCGTCCTGCTGAGCCTCGGGGAAGGTCTCGACGAACCCCTCGGAGAACAGCCCCGTCATGTCGTCGTCGGGCTGGTCCAACTCCTCGGTCATCTCGTCCGGAAGCTGGTCCACGAACTGCAACAGCTCCATCGCCTGGGAGCCGTCGATCGAGAGGTCGAGCTTGGCGAACGCGATCGAGTTCGCCGGGAGCATCTCCTCCGGCTGCGGCCCGCCGAAGCTGACCAGGGAGACGGTGGCCCACACGGTCGTGGCCATCAAGGCGACCGCCACACCCGCGGCGGCCGGGATCATCCAGCGCTTGCCGCGTCCGCCGCCGGACGGCGGCACGTGTCCGCCGGGGAACTGGCCTCCGGGCGGCGGACCCCCGGGTGGTGGACCTCCGGGGAACTGGCCTCCGGGCGGCGGGCCTCCGGGGAACTGGCCACCGGGCATACCGCCACCAGGGGCGTTCTGGCCAGGGAACTGCTGACCGGCACCCTGCTGCGGAGGGAAACCCTGACCAGGCTGCCCGGGCTGCTGAGGCTGCCACTGGGGCTGCTGTGGGGGATCGGGGTAGGACATCGGACCTCCGACGAGGGGAATTACTTCGCGCGTGACCGCGCAGCCAACGCCGGGTCTGATGCCAGTTCGCCCCGGTGCGGTTCGCGTTCCGCGCTCATTTTGCGAGGCCGGTCGGAAATGTGTGTCCGGGCGCCCCGTACCGGCTGTGACGGGGCACCCGTGCCGCGCCGTTACTCTCCTCCGCGGCGGGGGGCGGAGGTGAGGTCCACGCCGCTGTAGGCGGCCAGCTTGCTCAGGCGGTGCTCGCTGAGCACCTGGCGGACGGTGCCGCTGCGCCCGCGCATCACCAGGGAGTCGGTGATGACCCGCGACGACTCGTACCGGACGCCGCCGACCAGTTCGCCGTCGGTGATACCGGTCGCGGCGAAGAACACGTCGTCGGAGCAGACCAGGTCGTTGGTGTGCAGCACGCGGTCCAGGTCGTGCCCGGCGTCGACCGCCTGCTGGCGCTCCTCCTCGTCCTTGGGCCACAGCCGGCCCTGGATGACGCCGCCGAGGCACTTCATGGCGCACGCGGTGATGATCCCCTCAGGGGTGCCGCCGATGCCCAGAAGCAGATCCACACCGGTACCGGCGCGGGCGGCCATGATGGCACCGGCCACGTCGCCGTCGCTGATGAACTTGATACGTGCGCCCGTGTCGCGCACGTCCTGCACGATCTGCTTGTGGCGGGGGCGGTCCAGGATGACGACCGTCACGTCCTGCGGTGACTTGCCCTTGGCGCGGGCCACGGCGCGGATGTTGTCGGCCACCGGAGCGGCGATGTCGACGACGTCAGCGGCCTCGGGACCCGTGGCGAGCTTTTCCATGTAGAACACCGCGGACGGGTCGAACATGGTGTTGCGCGGGCTCATCGAGATCACCGCGACGGCGTTGGGCATGCCCATGGCGGTCAGGGTGGTGCCGTCGACCGGGTCGACGGCCACGTCCCATTCGTGGCCTCCTCCGTCGCCCACGTGCTCGCCGTTGTAGAGCATCGGAGCGTTGTCCTTCTCACCCTCGCCGATCACCACGGTGCCGTTCATCGACACGGTGCTGATCATGTGCCGCATACCGCGTACCGCCGCGCCGTCCGCACCGATCTTGTCACCCTTGCCGACCCAGCGGGCCGCGGCCAGCGCTGCGGTCTCGGTGACGCGGACCAGTTCCAGAGCGAGGTTGCGGTCGGGTGCCGCCGACTGCTCGGACGGGTTGCTGGGCTGCGACATGGACGTGACACCTTCCGTCAGGGAACAGAGCGGGGTTGCAGGTCTTAGGGTAGTCACCCGATGTGATTCCCGAGCGGCCACGGGTGCCCCAGCGCCGCCCGGCCCCGTCACCGGGCGGCGGGGAAGGTCTACTCTGGCCGGACCGGCCGTACTGGAGTGAGGGCGTGACAGTGGACAAAACGGACAAGCCCGCGAAACCCGCACGGCTCTCCCCGCGCGGCGCGGCCACCCGCAGTGCTCTGCTCAACGCGGCCGCCCAGGTGTTTCGCACGGTGGGCTTCGCACGGGCCGGTGTGAGCGAGGTCGTGTCCGTGGCCGGGGCCAGTGTCGGCAGCCTGTACCACCACTTCACCGGCAAGGCCGACCTCTATCTCGCCCTGTACGAGGAGTTCCAGCAGCGCCAGCAGGAGCGCACCCACCAGGCGGTCGTGGAGGCGCGCGTCGGAGGGGAGAACGACCCCACACGGCTGATGAACATCGCCGCCCGTGCCTACCTGCTCGGATGCATCGAGGAGAGGGAGACCACACGGCTGTTCTTCAGCGGTGACGGCCCGCCCGGGTTCGACTACCAGCTGCGGTCCCGGCTCACCCAGTGGACCGACCGCAACGTGGCGCTGTTCCGCAAGGCGGACGAGCCCGTGGACGAGGCGCTGCTCATCGTGGTGAGCGGGGCCATGCTCCTGGCCGTGGCCGAGGTGGTGCGGCGCGATGACGCCGAGGCGCACAAGCTCGCCGACGACATCACCCGGCTGCTCACCCGGCTCGAACCTCCCCGCTGAGCGGTCCCCGTCCGCCCCGTGGGGAGGGGGCTAAGCGCACCCCGGGTCGGCGGGGTCCCGGACCTGCGGCAAGCTGGACTGTGTCATGAGTGAGCACAGCCGGTCCAGCGCGACCTTCAAGAACTACGCCATCTCCCTCGGGATCATCGTCGGCATCGTCCTGGTCCTGGCGTTGGTGGTCTCCACTCGCTCGGGCGAGAACATCCCGTCGGTGGACTACCGGCCGGACGCCAGCGTCCTGCGGGAGTCGGCGGACTACCCCGTGACGGTGCCCTCCGCCGATCTGGCGGAGGACGGGTGGACGCCCACCAGCTCCACGCTGGAGGTGACCGGGCCGGTCGAGTGGAGCGTGGGCTTCGCCACCGCGCAGGACAGCCACGCCATGTTCACCCAGAGCGACGCCGACCCGGACGGTGTCGTCGGGGAACGGGCCAGGGGCGCGGAGAGGGTCGGCACGGTCACCGCCGGCGACCGCGAGTGGGAACACCACGACTCCGAGGACTGGGGCGCCCTGGTCCGGCGCGAGGAGGGCGTGACCCTGGTCGTCTCCGGACCCGCCGACCTGGACGAGCTGGCACACCTGGCCGGGAGCCTGGAGAGCTGACCGGCGGTCCGGACACGGCGAAGCGCCCGGCCGCGACCGGCCGGGCGCTTCGTATGTCCTGGGAGACGGTCAGCCTGGGGCCGCGGGCACGGCACGAACCAGGGCGGACACGTCCTAGTCGGCGCGCAGGTCGCGGCGCAGCTCCTTGGGCAGGGAGAAGGTCAGGGTCTCGTCGGCGGTCGTCACCGGGGTGACCGTGCCGTACCCGTGGCCGGCCAGCTCGTCGAGCAGCTCGTGCACGAGGATGTCGGGCACGGACGCGCCGCTGGTCACGCCGACGGTGGTCACGCCCTCCAGCCAGGAGTCGTCCATCAGCGAGGCGTTGTCGATCAGGTGGGCGGCGTTGGCGCCGGCCTCCAGCGCGACCTCCACCAGGCGGACCGAGTTCGACGAGTTGTCGGAACCGACCACGATGACGAGTTCGCACTCGGGAGCCATCGCCTTGACCGAGTCCTGGCGGTTGGAGGTCGCGTAGCAGATGTCGTCGCTGGGCGGGTCGAGCAGGTTCGGGAACTTCTCGCGCAGGGCGTCCACCGTCTGCGTGGTCTCGTCCACCGACAGGGTGGTCTGCGACAGCCACGACACGTTGTCCGGGTTGCGGACCTGGACCTTGTCGACCTCGTCCGGGCTCTCCACGATCTGGATGTGCTCGGGTGCCTCACCGCTGGTGCCCTCGACCTCTTCATGGCCGATGTGGCCGATGAGGACGATGTCCCGGTCCTCGGCCGCGAAGCGCTTGGCCTCCTTGTGGACCTTGGTGACGAGCGGGCAGGTGGCGTCGATGGTCTTCAGGCTGCGCTTCTCCGCCTCCTCGTGGACGGCCGGGGCGACACCGTGCGCGGAGAAGACGACGATGGCGCCCTCGGGCACCTCCTCGGTCTCCTCCACGAAGACCGCGCCACGCTCCTCCAACGTGCGCACCACGTGGGTGTTGTGCACGATCTGCTTGCGCACGTAGATCGGTGCGCCGTACTGCTCCAGGGCCTTCTCGACGGTGATGACAGCGCGGTCGACACCGGCGCAGTAACCCCTGGGATTGGCGAGGAGCACACGCCGTTGGTTCGTGGCAGTCGTCATCGCAGTCATGCGTCACATCCTAGGTGGCTTGAGCGGTGTACGACCCGAGTGTGGGATAAGGCACCGTCGTGGTCGAACTGATGCAGAACAGGGCCCAAAGTGACGGTACCGTAACGTGGTGCATCCAGTTGGGCTTCGAAGTGGCGAAATCGTTCACTTATCCCCTGCTCATGGTGTTCCCCCCTCCTCTATCCTGGTTCACCATCGCATCTGTTACAGGCGGTCCGCCCTCAACTCGGCCCTGCTGGTTTGCTGGACGCGAGCCGCTCACCCCACCCGCCGACAGCATCAGGAGCCCCCGTCCTATGTCGAATCCGACACTCGCCACGAAGCTGGTCACCCTGGTCAAGGGGATCTTCGGGCGCAAGGAAGCCGTCACCGAGTCCGAGACCGCGGACCAGAAGACGGCCGAGACCACCGCGGCCCCCGCCGCCAAGACCCAGGACGAGGCCGCGAAGACCCCAGAGGAAACCCCCGCCGCCAAGGCCGAGAAGCCGGAGGAGGCCGGTCCCGAGGCCGAGAGGCCCGCCGAGGACGGGTCCGCCGAGCCGAAGGCGGAGAAGGCCGGGACCGGTCCCGAGGCTGGCAAGGCTGCGGAGCCCGAGGCCGAGCCCGAGGCCGAGGCGCCCGCGGAGGAAAAGCCCGCCGAGCCGAAGGCCGGAGGGACCGAGGCAGAGCCCGCGGAGGAAAAGCCCGACGGGCCCGCCGAGCCTGAGGAGGCGAAGGAGGACCGGGAGGCTCGCGCTGAGCCCGCCGCCCCGGCCACCGCGGACGTCCCCGAGGAGGGCCCGGCCATCGCCGAGGAGCTGGAGGCCGCCGAGGCGCACACCACGGTCTCCAGTGACGACGTCCTGGAGAAGGTCCGCAAGGGCGCAGCCCCCGCGGTTGAGGACCTCGCCGTTCCCACCTATGACGATCTCACCCTGCCCTCGGTCCGCGCCCGCCTGCGCAAGCTCACCATCGAACAGGTCCGCGACCTGCGCGCCTACGAGGTCGCCCACCAGGGGCGCCCCGAGTTCATCAAGATGTACGACAACCGCATCAACAAGCTGGAGTCCGGGGCCTGACGTGCGCGTACGGCCTGAGATGACGGAAGGGCCGTCGGCACGTGGCCGACGGCTCCCGCCGTCCTGAGGGGCCAGCCCGGGCGCTCCGCCGCCGGGGAGGACGCGATCGGCTGACCGCGCGGCCCGTGCGGTGTGGCGGGCCTGCCCCGAACCGTCCCCGCCCTCCTCTAGGCTCGGTTGGCATGGGCATGGAGAGTTCCGCCGAGGCGCCGCAGCCGGTGCGTGTCGTCCTCAACGCCGTCGGCCAGTGGATCGGTCGCCTGGGCCGGATCTGGGTCGAGGGCCAGATCGCCGAGCTGAACCGACGCGGCCGTATGGCCTACATCACGCTGCGCGACCCCGTCGCCAACGTGTCGGTGCGCGTGGTCTGCCAGACCTCGGTGCTGGACGCGCAGAGCCCGCCCCCCGAGGCCGGGGCGCGCGTCGTCGTGCACGCCAAACCCGACTTCTACGAGGTCCGCGGCATCTTCTCGCTGCGCGCCCTGGAGATCCGCCACGTCGGCCTGGGCGAACTCCTGGCCCGGCTGGAGCAGCTGCGCCGCACACTGGGCGCCGAGGGGCTCTTCGACGCCGAGCGCAAGCGCCTCCTGCCCTTCCTGCCCAACACCGTCGGGCTCGTCTGCGGCCGGGACTCCGCCGCGGAGCGCGACGTGCTGGAGAACGGACGCCGCCGCTGGCCCGCCGTGCGCTTCGAGGTGCGCCCGGTCGCGGTCCAGGGCGACCGCGCCGTCCGCGAGGTGCTGGAGGCGCTCAAGGAGCTGGACTCGCGCCCGGAGGTCGACGTCATCGTCATCGCCCGGGGCGGCGGCTCCCTGGAGGACCTGCTGCCCTTCTCCGACGAGGCCCTCGTGCGCGCCGTCGCCTCCGCGGGCACCCCCGTGGTGAGCGCGATCGGGCACGAGCAGGACGCCCCGCTGCTCGACTACGCCGCGGACGTGCGTGCCTCCACCCCCACCGACGCGGCCAAGAGGGCCATTCCCGACGTCGGTGAGCAGCTGGAGATCGTCCGCCAACTCCGCGACCGGGGCCGACGCGTGCTCAAGGGCGCGGTGGAGCGTGAGCTCTCCTGGCTGGAGGGCATGCGGTCCCGTCCTGTACTGGCCAGCCCGGTGCGTGAGATCGACCGGCTCACGGAGCAGGTCGCGGACCTGCGCGACCGGGCCCGCCGGAGCCTGACCGTGTCGCTGGACCGGTCCGCCGACGGCCTCGGACACACCCGGGCGCGCCTGCACGCGTTGTCCCCGGCCACCACGCTGGCGCGCGGGTACGCGATCGTGCAGCGCGAGGACGGGTCGGTGGTGCGCTCCGCCGGGGAGCCGGACACCGGGGAGGCCCTGCGGGTGCGCTTCGCCGAGGACAGCCTGACCGCCACCGTGGAGTCAGTCCACACCGAAGACACCGCCGAGGGGGAGTAGAGATGGCCGCCAAGGAAGCCAGGGCACAGGACGAGGGCACCGCCGAGCCGGAGCTGAGCTACGAGGAGAGCCGGGAGGAGCTCAACACCGTCGTGCGTCAGCTGGAGTCCGGCGGGCTCAGCCTGAAGGAGTCCCTGGCCCTGTGGGAGCGCGGCGAGGAGCTCGCCCGCGTGTGCGAGCAGTGGCTGGAGGGCGCCCGTGCCAAGCTGGCCGCCGCCATGGACGAGCGCCGGGACGACTCCCCGGGGAACGAGGACACGCCCTTCTGATCCTCTGGCCGGCCCGGCCTACCTGCGGCCGTTGAGCTCGTTGCCCAGGTCGCGGATGTTGCCGGGCAGGCCTCGGAACACGCCGATCACCAGTACCAGCGCCGTGCCCAGGAACAGCCAGGGCGCGACCTCGGCCAGTCGCGAGGCCAGGCCCAGGGCCAGCACCCGCGCGAACCCCTCACTCCCGAGGGCGAGCACGCTCTCCGCGGCGACCACGGCCGCGAAGAACGCGATGGGCGGACTCACTGACAGTGACAGCAGGTCGCTCGGCCGTACCAGGAACGCGCTGAGCAGGCAGGCGAGGGTGAAGGCGATGCCCGGGGCGGTGGGGATGCCCGCCCCGTGCGCGACCATGGTCCCGGCGAAGCTGAACACGGCGATGGCCAGGACGCCGCCGCGCCCGGTCAGGCGGGGCGTGCGCCGCGGCGCGTCCGCCTCCGGTTCCGGGGCGGGGCGTTCCCGTTTCCCGGCGCGAGGTACGTCCCGGCCGTGACCGTTGGACCGCACGAAATATGGTGCGTGCCCGGAATCCGGACCGTCCGCCTTCCGTGGGGGCATAGCCTTTCGCCTCCCAAGCTTATTGCTCAGCGTGATCAGTGTGTCACTTCATGTTAATGGCCGGTAGCCTTTTCCGGGGATCGTGTTGTCCTTCCACGGACTTGCCCCCATCCGCGGCGAACACGCCTTCCTCCTGTTGGACCCCGGGAGGGGTCGTCCCGGTTCTGGTGTTTCGTGGGAGCACGTCCGAGTGGCCTGTCCCTCGCGGCCGGACCCGTACGGCTCCAGGGTTCAGGGGCCGTGGACGCTCTCGCCCCGCTCCCTCGGGGACGGACCCGCCTCCCCGTCGCCCACACGCCGGATTCCGTCCCAGCCGGGGTTCACCCCGCGGCCCGTGTCCGGATCCCGGCCGTCCTGCCCGGACAGCTCGGGCGCGGTCACCGTGCGCGGCCGCTCCTCCACCCCCGCCGGCCGGTCCAGCTCGCCGTCCACCAGCCCCAGCTCACCGAAGCGGCGCGCGGCCACCAGCACCCGGCTTTCCAGCGATCCCACGGTCTGGTTGTAGGCGCT
This sequence comes from Nocardiopsis sp. TRM 82005, assembly GCF_056312425.1. Taxonomy (NCBI): domain Bacteria; kingdom Bacillati; phylum Actinomycetota; class Actinomycetes; order Streptosporangiales; family Nocardiopsidaceae; genus Nocardiopsis; species Nocardiopsis sp. TRM 82005. The sequence continues at coordinate 223,315 of NZ_JBWDTQ010000015.1, read as the reverse complement.
CACCGTCCGGGTCAGCGCCCGGCCCAGTCCCTCCACGTGTCCGCCCAGCCTGCCCAGCCGTTCGTGCAGCTGCTTGCCCAGGTCGAACACCGCCCGCGCGTTCTCACTCAGTGCCTCCTGCTGCCACGCGTACTGCGCGGTCCGCAGAAGAGAGATCAGCGTCGTCGGCGTCGCGATGTGCACCCGTCGCGCCATCGCGTGTTCCAGCAGCTCCGGGTCGTACTCCAACGCCGGGGCCAGGAAGGCCTCACCGGGGATGAACAGCACCACGAACTCCGGAGCCGGGGTGAACGCCGTCCAGTACGACTTCGACGCCAGCTGGTCCACATGCGTGCGCAGGTGCCGGGCGTGGACGCGCAGGTGCCGGGCGGCCTCCTCCTGGCCCGCCTCCACGGCGTCCAGGTAGGCGGCCAACGGGACCTTGGAGTCCACGACGATGTTCTTGCCGCCCGCCAGACGCACCACCATGTCCGGCCGCAGCGCGCCGTCCCGTGTCGCGGCCTGCTCCTCGAAGTCGCAGTGCGGGCCCATCCCCGCCAGCTCCGCCACCCGGCGCAGCTGTAGCTCGCCCCACCGGCCGCGCGCCTCGGGCCGCCGCAGCGCCGTCACCAGTGACTGCGTCTGCTCGCGCAGCCGTTCCGAGCCCTCCCGCACGTACTCGACCTGTTTGGCCAGCTCCGCGTGCGCGGCGGCCCGTCCCGCGTCCGTCTCCCGCAGCTGGCGCTCCACCCGGTTCAGGGTCTCGGTCAGCGGCTCGACCATGCGCTCCACGGCTCGTCGCCGCTCGTCCAGGTCGCCGCCGGCCTCCGCGTTGACCGCGCGCAGCCGTCCCTCCGCCAGTTCCAGGAAGCGCTGGTTGGTCTGGTCCAGGGCCTGCGCGGACAGGGTGCGGAACCGGTCGGCGAGCTGCTCCTCCACGTAGGCGGCGCGCTCCCGGGCGGCGCGCGCGTCGGCCCGGGCCTCGGCGTCCCGGCCGCGGGCCAGGGCCCAGCCCACGGCGGTGCCGACCGCCAGGCCGATCAGGAGCACGAGTACGAATGCGAAGCCGTCCATGGCGACCTATGGTGTCAGCCCGTGTCGGGGCGGGGTTCCTCGCCACGCAGTACATCGGTGAGCAGACCTACCAAGTCCGGCATGTCCACCGCCTCGGGGTCGTGTAGCCACTGCAACTGGAGGCCGTCCATGGCGGCCACGACCAGGGCCGCTGCCTGTTCGGGTGTGGCGCCGCCCGCGAGCCGGTCGCCGTGGCGGACGCGCACGGTCTCCGCGACCCGCTCCCGCAGCCGGGCGTAGCGCCCCCTGAAGTAGTCCCCGGCGGGGTGGCCGTCGGTGACGGCCTCGGCGGACAGCAGGGAGTACAGCCGTACGAGTCCGGGGCGCCCGGTGTTGAGCGCGGCGACCCGCGCCAGGTGGGACAGCTCGGCCTCCCCGCCGAACTCGGCGGCGTCCGCCTCGTCGCGGCGGGCGAGTACCGCCACCAGCAGCGCGTCCTTGCTGGGGAAGTGGTGCAGCAGGCCCTGCTGACTGAGTCCGGCCCTCTCGGCCACCGCCGCCAGTGAGCTGCCCCGGAACCCGTTCTCGGCGAACTCCTCCAGCGCCGCGGACACGATCTGCTCGCGCCGCCCGGTCGCGGGCGGACGTCCGCGACCGCGCCGGACGCGGACTGCCGGGGAAGGTGTCTGCTCGGTCATCAGAGCCCCAGGGTATCCGGGCGCGGAGCCGGGCACCGCGCGGGCTGGGGGCGGCCGTTCACCCCGGGGAACTATTTTTCCGAGTACTCAGTAGGTAAATTCGTCCCACATGTTCGCGCGCAGCTCCGGGAGTTTCGACATGAGCACACCGACAGACGCCGACTCCGCCCGCGCGCAGCGGGTGGAACAGGCCCTGGCCGCACTCGACCTGGAGGGCAGGGTCCGCCTGCTCTCGGGCGAGTCCACGTGGGCGGTCGCCGCCAACCCCGGTATCGGCCTCGGCCGACTGGTGATGTCCGACGGCCCCGTCGGCGTGCGCGGCGAGCACTGGACCCCCAACGACCCCTCGGTCCAGCTGCCCAGTCCCACCGCCGTCGCCGCCACCTGGGACCGCGGCCTCGTGCGCACCGCGGGACACCTGCTCGCCCAGGAGGCCCACCGCAAGGGCGTGCACGTGCTGCTCGCGCCCGCCGTCAACATGCACCGCTCACCACTGGGCGGGCGCCACTTCGAGACCTACTCCGAGGACCCCCACCTCACCGGGGAGATCGGCACCGCCTACGTCCTGGGAGTCCAGGACGGGGGAGTGGCCACCACCGTCAAGCACTTCGTGGCCAACGACTCCGAGACCGACCGCTTCACCGTTGACGTGCGCGCCGACGAGCGCACCCTGCGCGAGATCTACCTGGCGCCCTTCGAGCGCATCGTGGCCGGGGCGCGCCCCTGGGGCGTGATGGCCGCCTACAACAAGGTCAACGGCACCACCATGACCGAGCACGCCGAACTCAACGCCGTGCTGCGGGAGGAATGGGGCTTCGACGGCTTCGTCGTCTCGGACTGGACCGCCGCCCGCGACACCGTCCGCGACGCCCTGGCCGGGCTCGACGTGGCCATGCCCGGCCCCGGCACCGTCTACGGCCAGCACCTGCTCGACGCCGTCCGCGACGGCCGGGTCCCGGAGGAGGCGGTGACGGCCCTCGCCCGCCGGGTGCTGCTGCTCGCCGCCCGGGTGGGCCTGCTGGAGGGGGCCGAGCCCGTCGTCGCCCCGGCCGACCGCCCCGCCGCCCTGGACGGGCGCGCCGTCGCCCGCGAGGTGGCCGCCCGCTCCTTCGTGCTGCTGCGCAACGAGGGCGCCGCACTGCCCGTCGAACCGGCGCGCGTGCGCCGGTTCGCGCTCGCCGGCCTGGCCGCCTCCGAGGCCCGCACCAGCGGCGGCGGCAGCGCCAGCGTCTTCGCCGAGCGCACCGTCACCCCGCTGGAAGGGCTGCGTGCCGCCCTGCCCGGGGGCGTGGACCTGACCTACTCCGTCGGCGTCGACCCCCGCGTGAGCATGCCCGCCGTGGCCGTCCCGCTCACGGCCACCTTCCGCGCCGCGGACGGGCGCGTACTGGCCACCGAAGGCTTGCCCGACGGCACCGCCCGCTGGATCGGCGAACTGCCCGAAGGCGTGACCAACGCCGAGCTCGACAGCGTGGAGGTGGGCGGGACCTACACCCCGGCCGTCGACGGCGAGCACCTGTTCGGGGTCTCCGGCACCGGGCACCACGTCCTCGCCGTCGACGGCCGGGCGGTCCTGGACGAGGAGCTGCGCTCCGAGAGCGGCGACCCGGCCGTCGCCATGTTCGACCCGCCCGCCGCCTCCGTGCCCGTGGCCCTGACCGCCGGTGAGCCGGTGCGGGTGAGCGTCACCAAGTCCCACCAGGACCTGGGCATGGGCGACTTCGCCTTCATCGGTTTCGCCCTCACCCACCGCGAGCCCATGGCCGACGACGACACCCTCATCGAGGAGGCCGTCGGGGCCGCACGGGAGGCCGACGTGGCCGTCGTCGTGGTGGCCACCACCGCCGAGGTGGAGTCGGAGGGCTTCGACCGCGAATCGCTCACGCTGCCCGGACGCCAGGACGAGCTGGTCTCGCGGATCGCCGAGGTCAACGACCGCACGGTGGTCGTGGTCAACGCCGGTGCGCCGGTGGAGATGCCCTGGCGGAACGACGTAGCGGCCGTCCTGTTGACCTGGTTCGGCGGCCAGGAACTCGGCGGGGCGCTCGCCGACGTGCTGCTCGGTGACCGCGACCCCTCCGGGCGCCTGCCCACCACCTGGCCGGTCGCGCTGCCGGAGAGCCCGGTCAGCCAGGTGGTCCCCGTGGACGGCGTGCTGGACTACTCCGAGGGCGTGTTCGTCGGCTACCGCGCCTGGGACCGCGCCGGAGCGGTTCCGGCCTTCTGCTTCGGGCACGGGCTGTCCTACACCCGGTGGCGCTACGACGCGGTCGAGCTCCTCCCGGAGGAGGGGGCCGACGACCACGCGGACGCCGGCGGTGGGGACGTGCTGGCCCGGGTCCGCGTGCACCTGACCAACGAGGGGGACCGGGAGGGCCGCGAGGTCGTGCAGGTCTACCTCGCACCGCACGAGCCCGGCGACCGCCCCACCCGTGTCCTGGCCGGGTTCGCCACGGTGGCCGCGGCGGCGGGGGAGGCCGTGGAGGCGGACGTCACCGTCCCGCGCGAGGCGATCCGCGTGTGGGACTCCAACGCCCACGGGTGGGAGTACGTCGCGGGCGGCTACGACCTGCTCGTGGGCCGCTCCCACGACGACACGCGCCTGTCCGCCCGGATCGAGGCGGGATAGGCGGAGCGGTGACCGCTCCACGGGCCCGGGCCCGTGGAGCGGGAGCCCCCGCCCGGTCGGAGGGCCGGGGCTGCCGGGGCTGTTTAGCAGGGGGATGCGGCAGAGGAGGGAGGGTTCGGGGAAAGCGGCCGCTTCCGGTCATCCACTTTCCTTGTGCAAAAGTTTTCGAGACCCTGGAAGCTCCGTTCATGTGACGGTCGGCCCCTCACCGTCCCCGCTCCCCGCATACCTCACCGCCCAGGAGGCCCTCTCCCATGCGACTGGAGACCTATACCAGCGGCACCGGCGACCGCACCGCCCTCCTCGTCCACGGCTCCATGTCCAGCCACGAGACCTGGCACGCCGTCGAGGCCGACCTCGTCCGGCGCGGCCTCCGCGTGGTCAGCGTCGACATGCGCGGCCACGGAAACAGCCCGTGCGGGGACTACTCCGTGGAGGCGCTCGGGGACGACCTGGCGGACTCCCTGCCGGCCGGCGCCGACGTCGCGGTCGGCCACTCCATGGGCGGGGTGGCGCTCTCCCTGGCCGTGGAACGGCTGCGCCCGGCCCGCGCGGTCTACGTCGACCCGGCCTTCCGTACGCCCCCCGCGTACGGCGACGCCTGTGAGCGCATGCGTCAGCTCTGTGCCACCGCCGACGCCGACCACGTGCGCCAGCGCAACCCCAGGTGGAGCGACGCCGACGTCGAGAGGGAGGTCAGGGGTTTCGCCGCCTTCGACCCGGAGTTCTTCGACTTCGTCGCGGCCGAGGTCGCCGGGGGAGACTTCCTCCCGGAGAAGCCGGTCGTCCCCTCCCTCGTCCTGCGCGCCGAGAACAGCGTCACCGTCACCTCGCAGGCCGCTCGCGAACTGGCCGGGCGCGGCTTCGCGGTCAAGGTCGCGAAGGGTGCCGGGCACTGCGTCCACCGCGACGACCTTCCCGGCTTCCTCGCCGCCCTGGAGGAATGGTTGTAGTGCGGTGACCGGGAGCGTTCACCGGATGGTCTTGCCCGTACTGGAGGTGTCGGCGGTCGAGGTCGCCGGTACGGGCAAGACCATCGCTCTCGGGCGCCGCGCCCTGTCAGGAGCCCCTAGCGTCGGGAGCCCCCGCAGGGCTCGGGACGCAGCTCCTGAGGGCGCTGCTCCATTCGTGCACCGAGGGCCAGAACTCCTCGGGCAGGGGCTCGGGGGTGAACATCCACGTCCGCTCCCAGGCCGGAGAGGCATGCCCCGAGATCTCCGGGAGCGGCTCGTAGGGCGGCGGCCCGCCCACCGGGTACCAGGTGTACTCCAGCGGTTCGAGCAGGGCCATGAGCCGCTCCTCCACGCCCCGGCCCGGGCGGACCTTCACCAGCATCCACGGCCGGTACCTCCGCAGGACCTCCAGCCCTCCGGCGACCACGTCCGGCTCGGTTCCGGCCGTGTCGATCTTGAGCACCGTGGGGAAGGCCGCCGCCTCCTCGTTCCACCGCGCCAGGGTGGTCACCCGCACAGCGGCGTGTGACAGGTCGGTGCGGGTCGAGCGCGCCAGGGTGTTGCACATGTCATTGTGTCGGGACCTGCGCAGCTGGGCGGTGCCGGTGTGGTTGCTCAACGCCAGTTCCACCACGGTGAAACCCAGGTTCGCCGAGGAGGACACCGCCCGGGCCGCCGAGGCGAGCTCCGGGGTCGGCTCGAACGCGAACACCGGGCGGCGCGTGCGCGCGGCGGCCAGCAGGGAGTACACACCCACCCCCGATCCCACGTCGAACACCGCGCCGGGCCGGGTGTGCTGAAGCATCGCCATGAAGCAGGCCAGGCTGTCCGGCTCATGCCTGGCCAGACCGAACGCGGCCAGCCGCCGGGGCACGGTGAGGCCGCCCGGCAGTTGCAGGGTGAGGCCGTCCGGGCCGAGCCGGCGCGTGTCCGACTCCAGCCGGGGCAGGGAGAAGGCCACCCTGCGGCTCCACGGCGGGACCCGCTCGGGATCCAGCCCGCCCAGCCGTTTGGGCAGGCGGCCCCGGAGCTTGCGGGTCGCGAAGCGGATGAGCGGGTAGCGACGAACAAGCGCCCTCAGTTGGTCGGTGACCACAGTTGTCTCCCCCCAGGAACGGGGCCGCGACGGGAACGGACGGTCGTCCGTCGCCCGCGGCGACGGAGCACACCGACGTTTCGCTCTCCCCTTGCGCTCCGGCTCCGTGACGCCCCGCGGGGTCCTTCGGTACCGGTGCGGCGTACTCCCCGTGCCAGCGGCCGTTGTGCGGTCCAGGGCCGGGGCGGGGTGTGCGACGAGTGGCCCGTGCGCACCGAACGGCTTTCGCCCCCGGTCCCCGGCAGTGTTCGTCGAACCTACTGTGAGTAGTGGCCCCGGTGCACAGTGTTTCGGTGATTGGCCCTGCTTTCCGTCCGAGCCTGACCACCCGCGACGGATCGTCCCACCCGTGGAGCCGCATAGACTCTGACCTTGTGAGTCTGTCTATCGGTATCGTCGGCCTGCCCAACGTCGGCAAGTCCACCCTTTTCAACGCGCTGACCAAAAACGACGCTCTGTCCGCGAACTACCCGTTCGCGACCATCGAGCCCAACGTCGGAGTCGTGGGCGTGCCCGATGCCCGGCTCGGAAAGCTGGCCGAGATCTTCGGCTCGGCGAAGATCCTCCCCGCGACGGTGGACTTCGTCGACATCGCGGGCATCGTGCGCGGCGCCTCCACCGGTGAGGGCCTGGGCAACAAGTTCCTCGCCAACATCCGCGAGAGCGACGCCATCTGCCAGGTGATCCGGGCCTTCGACGACCCCGACGTCACGCACGTCGACGGTGACATCGAGCCCTCCCGCGACATCGAGACGATCAACACCGAGCTGATCCTCGCGGACCTCCAGACCCTGGAGAAGGCGATCCCGCGCCTGGAGAAGGACGCCAAGCGCAACGCCAAGGACAAGGACGCCCAGGAGCTGCTCCAGGCTGCCCGCGCCGCCCAGGAGGTCCTCAACGAGGGCACCTCGCTGTCCGTGGCCCGAGACGTTGACCTGGACCGCCTGCGCGAGCTGAGCCTGCTCACGGTCAAGCCGTTCATCTACGTGTTCAACCTCGACACCGACGAGCTGGCCGACGAGGCTCTGCGCACCAAGCTCCAGGAGCTCGTCTCCCCGGCCGAGGCGATCTTCCTGGACGCCAAGATCGAGGCCGAGCTGGCCGAACTGGACGAGGACGAGGCGCAGGAGCTGCTGGAGTCCATGGGCCAGACCGAGTCGGGCCTGGTGCAGCTGGCCCGGGTCGGCTTCGCCACCCTGGGCCTACAGACCTATCTGACCGCCGGGCCCAAGGAGGCCCGCGCCTGGACGATCAGGAAGGGCGCCACCGCCCCCGAGGCGGCCGGTGTCATCCACACCGACTTCCAGCGCGGCTTCATCAAGGCCGAGGTGGTCTCCTTCGACGACCTGGTCGAGGCGGGCGACATGCAGGGCGCCCGCTCCGCGGGCAAGGTCCGCATCGAGGGCAAGGAGTACGTGATGGCCGACGGCGACGTGGTGGAGTTCCGCTTCAACGTGTGACCCGCCCGTGAGCCGACGGGGGCCGCGGAGCCGCGCCGAGCGCGTGGCCCGCGGCTTTTTCGTGCCCCGTGTCCGGGGCCCGCCCGGGACCTGCTCCCCGACCGTCACCACCGCTGGAGCCGGCGGGGCGCGCCTTCGGGGCCGGGGCGCCGTGCCCCTTCCCGTTCCCTCGTCGTTCGGTCGGCGGCTCCCTGACCGCCGGGGACACACCTTGCTCTCCGCCAGGAAACTAATCCCTTTCCGGTCCGACCATAATTGCGGTGAAGTACACGGCCACAGAGTGAGTTAGCTGGACTATTGCCGTATTGTGCACCTTTTGAGAGGTTCAGCCGATGCACGCAATGTGCGGTTGAGGGGGAAACGCGGAGTCACCAAGGACGCTCCCAACCCGCACAATGCCTCACTATAGGGATGGGGTAGACAAGGCATGGCGGATACGCCGTTCGAAGCGAGCGGTACGGAACTGTGTGCAGGAGGCGGGGATGGCGAATGCGTCACGGCGCGGTACCGCCGCGCGTGACCGGGAGGACGGCGACATGGAGCTCGACGCCCCCCGCGCCCGACGGCTGCGGGCCGGAGCGGGCGGGCGCTGGTGGGTCGGCGTGGGACGCGCCGTCCTGTGGGCGTTCATCATCGTCGTCGTCTTCAACGGCATCTGGTTCCCCCTGCGCGGCGGTTTCGCCCTGCCCAGTACGTCCGAAGAGCCTGAGAGCGGCGACACCGTCACCTACCCGGAGACCGCCGCCGCGGCCTTCGGCCTCCGCTTCGCCGACGCCTACCTCAACACCGAGGACCCCGAGGCCCGCCTGTCCGAGCTGGCGGCGTTCGTCCCTGAGGGGGAGGCCGCCGCACTCGACGTTCCCGCCGACAGCCTCACCGGCGAGAACCTCACGGTCGTCGCCGTGAACGTGGAAGACGACCACAACGCCCTCGTCGTCGTGCGGGCCGACGTCAACGGCGAGCCCATGCGCCTGGACGTGCCCGTCTACGCCGACGACGACGCCTTGGCGGTGTCCGGGAGCCCCGCGCTGCTGGCCGCGCCCACCCAGGCGTCCCCGCCCGAGGGCTCCTCCTTCGAGACCGATCCGCAGGCGGAGGAACAGCTCAAGGAGGTGCTGTCCGGTTTCTTCGAGGCCTACGCGGGGGAACCGGCGCACCTGGAGCGCTATCTGGAACCGGGCGCCGCTGTCGCCCCGCTTCCGGAGAACAGTCTGGAATTCGCTGAACTGTCCGATATTACGGTGCCATCCCAAGCCTCGAACGGGAATGATGACGTACGGCAGGTGGCGACGACCGTCCGGTGGGACCTCCCGGCCTCCGACGAGGCCGAAGCCGGACAGCTGACGCAGAACTACCTGGTCACCGTCGTGAACTCCGGCAGCGAGTGGCACGTGCGTGACATCCAGGGCGCCCCGCACTCGTTCGGCGGATGACGGGGCCTGTAGGCAAGGAGAAGAGAAGGACCATGCGCACACCAGTAACGACACCGGGGGGTGAGGCCTGACATGCTCCCCCTGATGTCCTCCACACCGGACGTGTTCCACGCCGCCGGAGGCGCCGACCTGCTCTTCCTCGCGACGGAGACCACCCAGGACGCCCCCGACACCGGTGGCCTCGCCGATTTCCTGCGCGGGTTCTTCGGACCGCTCTTCCTGGTCATCGTGTCCATCGTGGCGGTGTTCTTCCTGTTCACGCGGGAGATCACGCGGTTCGCGCAGTTCATCATCCTGGCGATCTTCATCGGGATCGTCTTCTACGTCCCCGGCATCATCGAGGTCATCGCGGTGGCGCTCGCCCGAGCGATGGGCGTATCGACGGAATAGGCGAGGGAGGCCGGGAACGTGGATCTGCCCACGTACACCAATATCTGGCGTATCGAGAAGCGGCTGTACAAGCTCTACGATTTCCGGCTGCCCATGCCGCTTCCGGTGGGCACCTTCGGGGTCGCCCTGGGCGTGTTCGCGCTCTGGGTGGTCCTGCTCAGCCTCCTCAACGCGCCGTTCGTGTTCGGCAACGGCTGGCACCTGGTCCTGTGGGTGGTCCCGCCCGGGGTGATCACGGTGCTGGCCACGCGGCCGGTGGTCGAGGGCAAGCGCCTCACCGAGCTGCTCATCTCGCAGGCGCGCTTCCTCGCCGAGGCGCGTGTGTACAACCGTCTGGCGCCCGAGTACGAGCCCGCCGAGGCCCGCGTGACGGTACGCGTGTGGCACCGCGCCCCCGAAGCCGGTCCGCTGCCCCCGGCGGGGCGGCGGCGCGCCGAGCGTGAGGCGGTCGAACCCGAGGCCGCCGAGCCTCTCGTCCAGGACGCCCCCGCCAGCCCCTCCCGTTCCGAGGCGCCCCCGCTGCGGGGCGTGAGCGCGTCCGCAGGCCACGAGCCGGTGGCCGAGGAGGAACCGGCCTCCGCCCGGGCCGGGGCTGAGAGGGTGCCGGCGGGAGCGCCCGAGAGGGTGAGGGCACCGAAACGGGCAGCGGGGACGTTCGCCGTCTCGGCCGCCGCCCGGAGGGCTCCGTCCGCGCCGGAGCGCGCCCCCGTGGAACGGGCTCCCGTGGCCGTCGCCGCACGTCCGGACCCCGAGGAGCGGCAGACCCCGGCGCCCGAGGAGGAACCCGGCGCGCACGGCACTTCCGGCGGCGGTACCGGTGGTGCGCATGGACAGCCGCCCCGGCGCGGGGTCGGCCGCCGCATGCTCGACTACTTCGGTTTCGGCGTCGAACCGGGGGCGCACCAGCCACCGGAAGAGCCCCGTCGTCCCAGGACGGACGAACAGGACGGCCCCGAGGACTCCGACGGCTTCGACGGGGAGGCGGTCTACGGGACCGAGGGCGAGGAGCAGCGCGACAGCGACGCGTGGTTCGCACGCCTGCGCGCCTCCTCCGGCGAGACCCCCGTCGGCCTGACCGCCAAAAGCGCCTACAGCGTCGGCGACACCACCGCCATGAACCGTGACGAGCTGGCCGACGCGGTGGTCGAGCGGCAGCGCTCACAGGAACGCGTCCGTGCCGAGGAGGTGGCGCGTGCTTCCGCCTCCGAAACCGAGGAGGAGACGACCGCCGCCCGGCGCCTGCGCGGGCGGACGCAGGGCATCCGGGTCACCAAGGACCTGGAGGAGCGCCGGTCCGAGAGGGTGCGCGAGCGCGGCCCGAAGGAGCAGCCGACCGTCCGTGCCCGGGGCCAGGGGCTCCCGGACACCGGTGCTGCTCCGGAGAGGTCCCGGCGCCGGGGCCGTCCCCACGCCGCCCCTTGGGAGCTGGGGGAGTCGGGGAGGAAGGCGGGGCCCGAGGGCTACGCCGACCTGTCGGACTACGCGGCCCGTTACGCGGCCGCCACCGGCCGCCCCGCAGCCGAGGCTGACGCCGCGCCCTGGCTGCCTCCCGCCTCCGCCGCTCCAGAGGAGGAAGCGCGTCCGGACTCCGGAGAGCGTCCGGACTCCGGAGAGCGTCCGGACGGGACCGCCGCGGACCGCCCCGGGAAGCTGAAGTCCCCGAAGCCCAAGTCCCCGGGGGCACTCTGGGACACCGCCGAGCGCGATGAGGCCGGTACCTCCGTCAGCAGGGAGCGAGCCGCGGGGGAGGCCGTCCCCGGCAGCGGGGCCGACGAGCGCGCGGGCGCTGACACCCCCGACACCGGATCCCGTGGGCGGTCGGCGGCTGAGACCGCCAAGGACAAGCCCGCGCTGGAACTGGACCACGGCACCGGTGAGCAGGACGCCATGCCCCCGCGGCCGCGGGAGGAGCCCGAGGACCGCGGCCCGGAGTGGAGCGAGCACATGTCCGTGCTCGACCAGCACCTCAGCACCGCGGACACCCCGGCACCGCCGCGCCCCAAATTCGCCGACGCCGTGCCCGAGCGCGGGCAGGACGGCGAGATCAAGGACCCCTCGGAGTGGTTCGAGGACGGCAAGAAGCGCCATCCGGACCAGCCCAAGGTGGGAGACCGCGGCAACCCCGTCATCCCCGCCAGCGAGCTGCGCGAGGAAGACGTCGTCACCCCGGGCCCGGAGGAGGCCTCCGACACGGAGGAAGCGCCCACCGAGCCGTCGGCGGACGCTTCCGGACCCGCCGAGGAGCCCAAGCCGCCCACCCAGCTCGACCACGGGACCGGCGAGCTCGTCAGCTTCACGGAGGTGCGGGACGACCACGGGCGCGGTGACGACGACGTCCGGGCGGACCCCGGCACCGTGCCGGCCCGCCGTACCGCCTCCGACCTGGAGGCGGCTGAGGCCGCCGCCCTGGCACGCCGCCGCGAGGCTGCCCGCGCCGCCTCCCGGCCCGAAGCCTCGGCCCCCGGCGCTTCCGAGGGCCCCCGTGGCGGCGAACCCCCCAGGGCCCAGCAGAGCATGCGTGCCGCCGACCCCGCCGGCACCACTCGCCGGGACCGGGAGACCGCCGACACCACTGACACCACCGGCACCACCCGTCGGGAGCGGGGCGCCGACGCCTCCGACGATCCGTGGCTGTCCGCGTCCCGGAGCGGCGGCGGCTCCGTCCGCGACCCCCGGGCCAACCCCAGCATGGCCGACGCCCTGGCAGCGAAACGGGCCCTCGGCCGGGCATCCTCCGACGTCCCACGGCCGCAGGACCAGAGCACGCGGGACGACGGCGCCCCGAGCCGACCCGCGCGGTCCGAGGACGAGGGCGAGGTCTGGGACCCGCACGAGACCGGTGACGCCCACGACGGCGTCTTCCACCGGGTCGCGCAGAACGCCCGCAGGCTCGGCCAGCTCTTCGGCCAGCCCGCGCCCGGCGAGGAGCCCGAGCCGGTCGGGCACGAGCCCAGGCCCGAACTGGAACTCGACCACGGCACCGGCGAGCAGGAGAGCCTGGGCGAGACCCCCGACGGCGTCCCCCCAGAGACCTCCGAACCGTCCGGGGCCCGAAGGAGCGAGGAACCCGCCGGCGACTCCGGCGGTACCCGCGGCTGGCGGCGCCTGGCCAAGGTGGTCACCGGTGGCGCGGCCCCGGTCCGCTCCGACCTGCCCGCCAGCGACATCGAGCGCCTGCGCGCCCCCCTGGACGGGCCACGCAGCATGGTCGTACTGGGCTGTACCGGCGGCGCCGGGCAGACCGTCACCGCGCTGATGGTCGGCCACACCCTGGCCGCGCACCGCGACGACCACGTCGTCGCCGTCGACGTCAACCCCGGTCCCAACGGGCTCTCCCGACGGATCGGCGCCCAGACCCCCGAGACACTCACCGGTCTGCTCGCCAACGCCGGGGCCGTCCGGGACTACGCCCAGATGGGCGGCTACACCAGCCGGACCGGAACCGGCCTGGAGGTCGTGCAGACCCTCGACGACCCCTACGTGCAGACCCTCGACGACCGCGACTACGGCCAGCTGGCCTCACTGCTCGGCGGCTTCTACGGCATCACGCTGCTGGATCCGGCGGCCACGGGTGTGGCGCGCGCCCTGCCGGTCGCCGACGGGCTGGTGCTGGTGGCCCCGGCCAACGCCGACGCCGAGCGCGCGGTCTCCATGACCTTCGACTGGCTGGACGGCAACGGCTACGGCTCCCTGCGCGCCAGGTCCGTGCTCGTGGTCAACGGGGTCAGCAAGCGCAGCCTCCAGGACGTGGACGCCGCCGAGCGGGTGGCCCGCGGCCGCTGCCGCGCCATCGTCCGCATCCCGTGGGACGACCACCTGGGCTCGTCCTACACCAAGATCGACGTCGGCGCCCTGCGTCCGGCCACCAAGCGGGCCCACGGTGCCCTGGGCGGGGTCCTGGTCAACTCCCTCACGCAGCAGTAGCCGGGTCGGTGCCGGGGGCACGACGGGCTGACAGAGCGTAGCCCCCGTTCGGGGCGGGCCGGTGCCCGTCCCGAACGGGGGCTCGGGGTTGCCGGGTCAGCGACCCACAGGGGTGAATTCGCGCGCGGAGAGGAACTCCGGACGCGGGCTGGGAGCGCTGAACGGCTTCTCGCAGGCGTTCTCGACGCTGTTGAACACGATGAAGACGTTCGACCGCGGGTACGGCGTGATGTTGCCGCCCGAGCCGTGCATGCAGTTGGAGTCGAACACGGTCACTCCGCCCGCGGGGCCGGTGAGCACGTCGATACCGTGCTGGTCGGCCAGGAAGGACAGGGAGCTCTGGTCGGGCGTGCCCACGTGCTGGCTCTTCAGCGAGGACCGGTAGTGGTCCTCCGGGGTCTCGCCCACGCACGACACGAACGTCTTGTGCGAGCCCGGCATGATCATCAGGGCGCCGTTGTGCTCGTAGTTCTCCGTCAGGGCGACGGAGAAGCTGACCGCACGCATCCTCGGCATGCCGTCCTCGGCGTGCCAGGTCTCGAAGTCCGAGTGCCAGTAGAACGAGCCGCCGCCGAATCCCGGTTTGTAGTTGACCCGGCTCTGGTGCACGTACACGTCCGAGCCGAGGATCTGACGGGCGCGCTCGACCAGGCGCGGGTCGTTCACCAGGTCGGAGAAGACCTTGCTGATCTTGTGTACCTCGAACACCGAGCGCACCTCGTCGGAGGTGGGCTCGACGATCACGCGCTCGTCACTGCGCAGCTCGCGGTCGGAGCTGAGCCGCTCCAGTTCGGCGCGGTAGGTCCTGACCTCCTCGGCGGTGGCGAGGGAGGGGACCTGCGTGTAGCCGCGGCTGTCGTATCCCTCAAGCTCGTCGGAGGAGAAGGGGCCGTCGCCGGTTCCCCAGACGGCGGGGTCTCGGCGGTACAGCAGGGCGGGTTCGGAGCTCTTTCGGGTCGGGTACTCGTCCGCGGTCGATGTCGGAAGATCCATCTGCAGAGTCATGGTCGATCCCCTTACGGGGCTCATCCTCTCTGAGGTCGACGGTTTTTCCTACGACACGCGAACTTAACAAAGGCTAGGCATTCCTCATGCGCCGCCTCCCGAGCGCCTTGTTTAGCAGCTCCTTTTCTGGGTATGACAGTTATACTATATGGGGCAAAACATTCTTTCTGGCTTGGGTTTTTTCATGCTTTGCCAACCTCTTTTCTGTTGAATACGACCGCCTACCTGCATTGTTTCACCCGGGGTGATCGATGGCGGGTCGGCATGTGCATCTTCGCAGGTCGTCCAGTTGCGGCTTTCATCCTCGGCGAACCCCATTACAGAGAGCACTTTTGCTGTGCGCTAACTCACACGGATATGGTTCAGGGGATGGTTCATAATCTCCGAGGGGGTCTCCGGGCCGTCATCCCGGCTTCGGGAGGAGTTTCCCGCGAAGGGATGGCGCGAAAGGTCGGGTCATCGCACAGTAGTGGGATCCTTGTTTCCTCCGCCCGCTCGAAGAGGAGAAAACGTGCCCCCCTTCCCCCGCGTACTCGCGGCCGTATCCGCGGCCGTTCTCGCCGCCGTCCTCGGCTGGGCCTCCCCGGCCGCCGCGGACCACGTCCTGCCTCCGGGCATCCCCAGCACCTCCGCCGCCCAGAGCCAGCTCAACTCCCTCACCGTCCAGGCCAAGGGGCCGCAGACCGGTTACGACCGCAGCCTCTTCCCGCACTGGAACGTCGTCGACAGCCCCTGCACCGCCCGCCAGTACGTGCTGGTCCGCGACGGACACAGCGTGGTGACCGACAGCAACTGCCAACCGACCTCGGGACGGTGGTACAGCGCATTCGACAACGTCTGGTGGGGCGGCGACGTCTCCCAGGTCAGCGTCGACCACATGGTCCCGCTCAGCGAGGCGTGGAAGACCGGTGCCGCCGACTGGACGACCGACCGCCGCCGCGACTTCGCCAACAGCGTCGACTCCCCCCAGCTGTGGGCGGTCACCGTCAGCAGCAACAGCTCCAAGGGCGACAAGGACCCGTCCCAGTGGATGCCGGGCAACGGCGCCGTCCACTGCGACTACGTCAAGTCCTGGGTCAACGTGAAGTACAGGTACGACCTCACCGTCACCCCGACGGAGAAGTCCTCCATCCGGAGCACCATCAGCAGCGCCTGCTGAGCTCTCCGGTAGGCGGGCCCGTCCCCTCCCCGGGGGACGGGCCCGCCGCCCCCTGCCCCGGCACCTTCCGCGGAGGTTCTGGCGCGCCGTAACCCCGTCCGCTTCTACGGCTCCGGCACGATGCTCCACTATGGGGAGTGGCGCAGGCGCCGGGCCGGGCGCGCCCCGCGGGTCGTGTCCCTCCGGAGCACCCGGCCCCCACCGGGCACCCCGGACCCGGAGCGCCCCGCCACGCGACGCGACAGAAGGGCTACCAGATGACCGGCACCAGGGGGACCCGCGGAGCGACCCGCCTCGCGGTTCGCTACTTCGACGACCGCGTGCTGTTCAGCGACAGCGAGGCCTGGGCCTACTTCCGCCTGCCGACGGTCTCCTACGAGTTCACCACCCCCGATGAGCGCCAGGCGCTCGCCACCAACGTCACCATCGCCCTCGCCGCCATCCGCATGAACGACGCCGAGGTCCACCTGCGCGTCGCCCACCGCACCTACCCGGCCGCCGACTGGGCGACCCGGCTCGACGGCACCTCCGACTCCGGCCCCGGCTGGTACGACTACCTCGACGAGATGTACCGGCACGTGTGGGCCAAGGACTTCTGGACCAAGGAGGTCTACCTCGGCGTCCGGCTCGGCCAGCGCAACCCCGGCGCCGGGCTCGGACTGTTCTCCCAGCTCTTCGGCGTCTACCAGCGCACCGAGCAGGCCCTGGGCATCAACGACGACGCCGTGGACGACAAGGAGATCGCCCGCTGGACCGACCAGTCCGAACGGCTCGGCCGCGCCCTGGCGGCCAGCTCCCTGCACGCCCGCCACGCCACCTCCGACGAGATCGCCTGGCTCATCCGGCACGCCGTCAGCGGCACCGCCGAGGAGATCCGCCCCTCGGCCGCGGGCAGGCGCACGTGGGGACGCGGCGAGATCGAGGCGCTCGTCGACGGCGTCGTGCACAACGGCCGCTCCATGCTCCGCCTCGAACAGCCCGCCGGGTCCACCCACGTCGCGTTCCTGTCCTTCGCGCGCTTCCCGGACCTGATGCCCTTCCCGGACGGCGAGCCGTGGATGCACCACGCCGACGCGCTCCCGTTCCCGGTCGAGATGTCCCTGCGTATGAAGCTCATCCCGCCCGCCAAGGCCTCCAAGGACGTCGGCCGCAAGCTCGCCCACGCCCGAGACATGGACGCCCACATCCGCGAGGCCGGGGTGGAGGCGCCCATCGCGCTCGCCGAGCAGATCGACGCCGCCCGCATGCTGGAGCACGGCATCACCAAGGAGCGCCTGCCCTTCGTCTACGGCTGGCACCGCCTCATGGTGTCCGCGCCCACCGAGCGCCTCCTCGTCCAGCAGGTCGAAGCGGTCGTGGAGCACTACCGCGACATCGGCATCGACGTCATCAACTCCACCGGGGACCAGTTCTCCCTGTTCAACGAATCGCTGCCCGGCGACCGCATCCGGCTCAACGCCTACGCCCAGCGCCAGCCGCTGCGCACCATCGCGGGCGGTATGCCCACCGCCACCGTCGACGTCGGCGACCGCGTCGACCACACCGGCGGCGGCTGGGTCGGCCCCTACATCGGCGAGACCCTCGGCCGCGCCCGCTCCATCGTCCACTTCGACCCCATGGTCGCCGCGGCCCGTAACCGGCCCACCGCCATCGCCGTCACCGGCGAGCCCGGTGGCGGTAAGACCACGCTGGCGCTGCTGATGATCTACCAGCTCGCCCTGCGCGGGGTCACCGTGGCCGCCATCGACCCCAAGGGCGACGCCGAGTCCCTGGTGGAACTCCTCCAGCGGCGCGGCCGCAAGGCCCGCATCATGTCCCTGGGATCGGCCCAGCCCGGCCTGCTCGACCCCTTCGCCTTCGGCGACGACCTGCCCGCCAAGAAGACCATGGCCACCGAGACCCTGCGTCTGCTCCTGCCCCGCATGAGCGAGGAGCGCGAGTCCGCCATGATCCAGGCGGTCGCCGCCGTCGCCAACCAGCCCCAGCCCTCCCTGGCCAAGGTCGTGGACCACCTGGTCTCCTCCACCGGGGCGGCCTCGCGCAACCTGGGCGCCGTCCTTCAGTCCATGTCCGACATGCGGCTGGCCAGCCTGTGCTTCGACCCCCAGGGCGACGCCCAGATCGACACCGAGGGCTGGACCACCGTGTTCACGCTGGGCGGGCTCACCCTGCCCGACTCCGGCGTGGGGCGCGACGACTACTCCTACGAGCAGCGCCTGTCCGTGGCCCTGCTCTACCTGGTGTCGCAGTTCGCCCGCCGACTCATGAACGGCCTGGACCGGCACCTGCCCAAGGCGATCTTCCTGGACGAGGCCTGGGCGGTCACCTCCACCCCCGAGGGCGCCAAACTCGTCCCCGAGGTCTCGCGCATGGGCCGCTCCCGCAACACCGCGCTCATCCTCGTCTCCCAGAACGCGGGCGACCTCCTCAACGAGCAGGTCACCAACTGCCTGTCCTCGGTGTTCGCGTTCCGCTCCAGCGAGCGCTTCGAGGTGGAGAGCGTCATGTCCCTGCTGGGTGTCGATCCCACCGAGGACCACCTGGCCGTACTGCGCAACCTCGGCAACGGCGAGTGCCTGTTCCGGGACCTGGACGGCAGGTCCGGGCGGATCGGCGTCGACCTGGTCTCGGAGAACCTGCAACGCTGGCTGGACACCAACCCCACCCGCCAGCGCCCGGGCGAGGAGGACGAGGGCCTGGTGTTCACCGGCGGGCGCGACGAACAGGCGTAGGGGCGGCCGTACCCGAGCCACCCAGCGCGCGGCGAAGGCGTGCTGGTCGCCAGGTTCGGGGCGCGTCCCGGGTGGGCATCTCCTACCTTGTCGGGTTCCTCCCCGGGTGCCCGGCCCCGCCCCGTTCTCCGTCCCCGCACCCCCCGACCGACCCAGCGCTCACGAGGGACCGCCCATGAGTGAGGACGCCATCCGGCCGCGCCCCGTCGTAGACCCCGACCTGCCCGAGGACCAGCGGGAGGAGGTGCTTCGGGAGGTGTGTCCCGCGCCTCCCTTCCCCGGGCGCGGCGGGGAGGTCCTCACCCGTCTGGCGCGTGCGCGCGAGGGCGGAATCCAGCTGTTCGGGGTCGGGTTCACGACGGCCCTGGCCCTGATCACCGCGGGCTGGTACCTGGGCATGGTGATCGTCAGTATCAGCCTGGTCGCCTACGTCACCGCCCTGGCCTGCCGCCGGGACGCCCACCCCGCCGTGCGCGCCACGGGCGCCCTCGTGGGCGTCGGCACGGTGGCCTCCGCTCCGGCCTGGTTGCTGGGCGCCGCACCCGGGGACCCGTCCACGGGCCTGCCCTGGACGCTGTTCGGCCTGCTCACCGCGATGGTCGCCGCCGACGCCCTCGGCCCACGGGCGCGGCGACCCGCCGAGGAGCGCTGCCATGAGCACGTGGTGCTGCCCGACGACCTCAACGGGGGCGGCCACGCCCTTCTCCTGGAGGTGCAGCGCACGATCGACCTCGTGGACGGGGCCCGCGGCGACCTCGGCGGGAGCGAGGCCCTGGACACCGACCGGGCGCTGGTCGTCCTGCGCGACCAGGAGTGGCGCATCGCCTCGATCCTGGCCCGCCAGCGCGAGCTGCGCCGCGCCCACCTGCGCCGCTGGCAGCGCGCCGCCTCGT
Organism: Nocardiopsis sp. TRM 82005; assembly: GCF_056312425.1. Lineage (NCBI taxonomy): Bacteria > Bacillati > Actinomycetota > Actinomycetes > Streptosporangiales > Nocardiopsidaceae > Nocardiopsis > Nocardiopsis sp. TRM 82005. The sequence goes on along the minus strand of NZ_JBWDTQ010000015.1, from coordinate 203,950 downwards.
CACGGGTCAGGGAGGCGCTCAAACCCCAGCGGGAGCACCTGCACGCCGTGGAGAAGGCGGTGCGCGCACGCGTCGACCAGATCACCGGGTACGGGCGCCTGGTCGAGGAGGCCGTGGCGGCGCACCGGGAGTGGGAGCAGTGCCAGGAGGCGGTGGAGTCCACGGCCGAGTACGCCGACCACCTGGCTTCGGCGTCCTTCCTCGCCCCCCGCTCCGAGGAGGTCTCCGATCTCGCCGCCACCGCCGTGCTCGCCCGCCGGGTCCGCGACGAGCGCGTCGAACGCGTGCTCCTGGCCGGCGGCCGCCTGGCCGGGTCCACCGTGCCGGAGGGCGCCGGACCGCCCACCGCGGCGTTTCCACCGTGATGGGCACGGCCCTGGCCACGACGGAGAACGCCGACGACGACCGCGTCCTCTCCGCGGTCGGCGCCCGGCCGCGGTTCCTCCGTGCCACGTCCGGGGCGCGCATGGCGGCCCTCGTCCTGCCGTCCGCCCTCTACGGAACCCTCGCCGGCGCCGCGGTGATGTTCCTGGTGGTCCGGGCCTGGGGCACGTGGCCCGCACTCGTTCCCTGGGGCCTCCTCGGCGGTGTGCTCGCAGCGGTCATCGCACTCGCCTGGCCGATCGGCCTGGTCACCGCCTCGGAGGGCGACGGGCCGGGGAGGCCGGCGCGGTGGACGGGGAGACGCAGATCACCGCGGCCACGGCCGGGACACCCGCGGTGACCAGTGGGGCGGTAGTTGTCCGGTTGCGGACAGCGAGGCCCCCGGCGATCTGCCCAAAACACCTCCGGCTTCTGACACATTGGGCGAATGAGCGAAGTCTGTGAGAGCCCCCGCCACCTCCTCACCGCCGCCGTGGAGAGCGTGGCCGTACGGGTCGCCTCGGGCAGGGACGGGTTCGTCGAAATCCTCCGGCACGCCCGACAGGACCTGGTCGACGCGCTGGAGGAAGGCGACGACCCGGACGGCCCCGAGGCGGGCGAGGCCCTCTCCCAGCTGCATGACCATGTGGACCGGGCCCTGGCCGACCACGCCCACCGGCAGCGCCGGTGGCCCGTCCGCACCGACGGTGAACGCCTCACCCGCGCCTTCCGCGCCCTGGACGAGGCCGGTGTCATAGCCCGCGAGGAGTTCACCTGCTGCGACGGCTGCGCCAGGGCCGCCCTGGACGACGAGCTCGCCGCCCGCAACTCGGTCCCCGCCGGGCAGGCGACGCGCGGTTACGTGTTCTACCACCGCCAGACCGCCGTGCACGCGGTCGGAGGCGGCCCGCTGGCCATCGGCTTCGGGGCCAGCCACCCGCTGCGCCGCGCGGCCGTCGGCGAGGAGGCCGCCGAGGCCCTGCGCGCCCACGGGCTCACCGTCGACTGGGACGGTGACCCCGACCGCGGGCTGTACGTGCTCATGGACTGGAACCGCCGCCGCTTCGGCCGCGGGGCGGCCTTCCCCGGGCCCGACGCGGACGACGAACCCATGGTCCGGGTCGCCTTCAACGACCCCGGTCCCTACGACGTCCCCGAGTGGATCTCCCACTACGAGGGCCGCGTGAGCGTTCGCGAGCTGTCCAGGATGGTCCTGCCCTGGCTGCCGCGCTTCTTCGTGGCCACCCTGAGCAGCGGCCACGGCCAGACCATCGCCCTGGAGCGCGACTTCGACCTCCTGTGCGTACACCACGGGCCCGCGCTCTCGCGCGAGCGCGTCGAGGAGCCGCTCAGCCGCTGGGCGGTCGGCGCCGTCTGGCCCCGCGAGGAGGCCCGCTCCACCCACGCCGGCCTGCTGGAGGTCAGCTACGCCGACGCTTCGGAGGAGGGCATCGGGTTCATGGACTACGCCGAACCCCTGGAGACGGCCGCCGCCCGCCACGTCGTCTACCAGCTCACCCCCACCAAGGGCACGTTCGCGGTGTTCACCGCCGCCAACGGCGAGGTCGTCCAGATGATGTGGGAGAGCGGCCCACTGCTGTGGATGGAGAGCCCCTCGCCCGCCGAGGGCATGTCCCGGGGCCGCCACGTCTCCCTGCCCGAGGCCGAGGAGATGGTGCGCGTCCTGGCCGAGGAGGGCCGTGCCGCCCTGGCGGACCTGGGCGAGCTGCGGATCACCTCCTGGTGAAGGGGGCGCCCGACCTCAACCGGGGCCCGTCCCGAACCCGAAGAACGCCCGCGTCCTCTCCGGGACCAGCATCAGTCCGGCGATCAGCAGGTTGAACACCAGCATCAGCACGTAGGTCACCAGCCGCTCGGGTGTGTAGACGAACACCGAGAACATGCTGAGCACCAACACCATCGACGCCGCGATCTGTACGAGCACCACGGCCCCGTACACGAGGGTGAGCACCACCATCGTGCGGACTGTGCCCTCGGGGAGGGCGGAGGAAGGGCCGGGGGCGGGAGCCGCCCCGGCACCGGGCGGCGGATCGGGAACGGTACTCACGTGAGCCTCGCAGAAGCGGGGGGAGGGGCTACCGGGCGTGACGCGTCCGGAGGCCCCCGAGTTCGGGGAGAAGGGCCGCCGGGCGTGGCGTGCGGGGCCCCTCGGACGGGCACGCCCCGGCACACTCCGACGCCGACCACACCGCCCGGGCCTCCGGGCGGCCCGTCTCACCCGGTCCGCGCGGCGATCTCCTGGAGCTCGCCCTCCCGGGCCCGCCGTACGTGCTCGGAGAGCTCGTGGAGGTCGTCCAGGTCGACGTCGGGGAGCGTGTGTCCCCGGAGCTGCCCGGGAATCCCCTCCTTGCGCTGCTCCAGGACGGCCACGCGTCCGGGCGCCGCCTCCAGCCTCACCTCGTCGGGCTCGCGCGCCCCGACCGGCCCTCGCGCAGGACGGCCTCCCCGTCCTGCGCGCACTCGTTCGCGTAGTTCTCGCAGCGGCCCCACAGCGGCTCCTCCTGCCCGCCCTGCGGCGCGCAGCTGCCCCAGGTCGTGAGCAGGGCCCCCTCCCCGGCGGCGTTCTCGTAGGCGACGACCATGCGCGAGTCCCCGTGGCCGGTGTCGACCGACACGGGTTCCCAGCCGGGGGCGTCCAGCACGGCGACCTCGTACGGGTGGGCGGTGATCGCCTCCCGCGTCCGCTGGGCCTCCTGGCGGCCGGCGAAGGCGTCCCCGCCCACGAAGACCGACGAGAGCACCACCGCCGCCGCGCACACCGCCGCACAGGCCCAGCCGAGCGCGCGGCCGCGGCTCACGGCCAGCACGGTGGCGGCGGCGGTTCCCTGGAAGGCCGCGACGAGCGGTACGTGCCCGAACCAGCCGGTGTCGAAGACGAGGTCCAGGAACGCCATCTGGGCGAACGCCAGCACGACCGGTACCGCCAGCAGGGCGGAGGTGGCCCCCGGGCGGGGTACGCGGACCCGGCGCAGGAGCAGCAGCAGGAGCAGGTGCGCGCCCGGGAGCAGCACGCACAGGACGAGCGCGGAGCCGACGGCGAGACCGGTGAGTCCGCCGGGGAGAGCGAACAGCAGGAGGGCCCCGGCCAGGAGGAGGACGCCCGAGGCCAGCAGCGGATACAGGACGGCGCTCACGATGAGCGTGACGGTGCTTCCGGCTGACGGGCGCTGGCGGGCGGCCGGCGGGGAGCCGGAGAACGGGCCGTGTTGGCCGGACTGGCCGTGCGGGCCGTGCGGATCGGACGGGCCGTGCGGGGGAGTGGGTTCAGCGGCCATGGCGAGTGCCTCCGGTCGCGGGCGGTGCGGGTGGTCCTTCCCCTGTGATGCCCAGGAATCCCGCGTGCGGTCGGGACGGGGCCCGTTTGGGGCGCAAGAGGCGCAGGTGGTGTGGCTGTGGTCCTACGTCAGGTTTCGGTCCTACGCCAATGGGGACTCGGGACTCCACCGAAGGCGGTACTGGTACGGGGTGTCGGTCCGGTTGGTGACGTGATGTCCATTTTTGGACATGAAACTGAGTGTGATGCCCCTCATAGTGCAGGGGTGGGCAGGGAATTGTGGCCTTGCTGTTTTTGGGTGTTTCGGAAGGCCGTTCGTGCCTGCTACCTGCGCAAACATTAGTAAGAGTCGGCTTTGTCTACCAGGTTCTGGTGGTGCGGACGGCAGGAAGCAGAAAACCAGTCGCGTTGCACCCATCTCTCCGACGGGTGATGACGCACCATAGAGGATGGGGTAAAGACATGCGGGGGCTTTGCGGCCGCGGACGGAAGCGCGTGCGATGTGCGCGCGTGAGAAGCGGTCAGCGGAGCCCGACGTCTGCGAACGTCCCCCTCGGCCGAACCACGACGCAGGAGCCAGCAGATGACGCATCAGCACGCCCGACGGCGCGGATGGCGACAACTCCTGATGACGTTCCTGCTGCTGACGGGGTTCATCGTGTTGCCGCTCACCGGCGCACAGGCGGCTCCGCTGTGCCCGGGGGAGCCCGCGCCCCTGCCGGAGTCGGCGGGAAGCGGTTCGGACGGCCTGCTGGTGCCGCCGCAGTCGCAGTCCTCCATCGAGGGGTCCACGGACGGGCTGCCTCCCGACGCCAGTATGTACGGCCAGTACGGTACCGCCGGTCAGCAGTGGCACATGATCACCGAGTCCTGCGTCGACGGAATCAGCAACGGCGCGCAGGCGACCCTCGCCAACACGGCCTGGGACCTCTCCAAGACCATCAACCAGTCGACGATCACGGTTTACCAGGCCGCCACCTCCGACGGCCTCCTCGCCAGTTTCAATGAACTGGTCGAGAACGTCGTGGTCACGCTCAGGGAGGGGATCTGGCGGCCGCTGATTCCCACCGTCGTCATTCTCGGTGCGCTGTGGCTCGGCTGGTTCGGACTCATCCGTAAAAGGATGACGCTCACGATCGAGTCCAGCATCTGGATGGTCGCCGCGACGGCGCTCGGCTTGTGGATCATGGTCAATCCGGCGCAGATCATGGGTATGGCCAGCAGCCTGGTGAACTCCGGCAGCCAGTTGGTGACCAGTGCCGTAGGGCAGGTGCCCTACGGGGGAGGTTCGGGGACCTGCCCTGCGGGCGCTGAAGCACCGGAGCGAGCCGAATGGGAGTCGGAGTCGGACTTCCAGGTCAGGCGCAACGCGGACATGCTGTGGTCCAGCCTGATCTGTCAGCCCTGGATCGCTGGTCAGTTCGGAAGTGGTCCTTTTGCGAGCAGCGCCGTTGAAGATCATGCAGTAGATCTAATGTCAGCTCAAGGCGTGAGTCGGATCGAGCAGCAGCAGATCAGGGACGGCGATCTTGACGCCAACGAATTGATCGAGGAAAAGCAAAGCTCCTATGAAGCCATCGCGACTGATGTTCAGGAGTTTTACCCAAGCGTCTACCCGCTCTTTTCTGGAGAGGACCAAGACAGTCGTCTGGGAGTGGCCACACTCGCGCTCTTTGCCTCCGTCTTCGCCGGCGGTCTGATCCTCGCAGGTTCCGTAGCACTCATCGTGCTGAAGATCGCCTTCCTCCTTCTCTTCCTCCTCTCGCCGATCTTTCTGCTCATCGGTATCCACCCGGGCTACGGGCGCACGGTCCTGCTGCGTTGGGTGGAGCTGATGATCGGCTTCCTGCTCAAACAGATCTTCATCGTGCTCCTGATCTCTCTCCTGGTCATGTGCTACGGCATGGTCATGTCCACCAGCCTCGGCTGGGGTTTGCAGATGATCCTGTTGGCACTCTTCACCGTGGCCCTGTTCGTCTACCGCAAGCCCTTCGCCTACCTCTTCACCTCGGTCAACGCGAACACCTTCACCTCGCGCATCGTCAGCGACGCCGCCCAGAGCCAGGCGCTCAGCAGGAGTGCGGTGGTCCTGCCTCCGATCGCCAACATGAAGACCCAGGCGTGGGGCCTCCGCAGGGGCCCGCAGATCGCCGGGGCGGCCGCAGGGGTTCCGGCGGGCGGTGGAGCGCCGACCGCCGGAACCGACGGCGGCGTCCCCGGAGAGGACGTCCCGACCGAGGGCGGGCCGGTCCGCGCGGAGGGAGCACGGGCACGCGGGACCGCCGGCTACGGCAGGGTGCGGAACAACTCCGCTCCTCCCCTCAACGTCACCAGGAGCGCTCCTGCGGACAGCGGCGATGGCGGCGGCCCCCGGAGCGGGGGCACACCCAGCCGCAGCGGTGACCAGGCTCCGAGCCTTTCCGGTAGCGGAGCGGGCGCGGGGTCCATTCCGCCTCGTCCCAGCGGTGGCTACACCGGTACCGGGGACAGCGGCTGGGGCTCGGTGTTCGGTACCAGCTCCGGAAGCCGTGGCGGTTCTGACCGGCGCGACGGCGGCGGTGGCGGCGGTTCCATGTTCGGCGGGGGCGCCCCCGCCGGGAGCGGCCGTGCGGCTAGTTCGGAGCGCCCCGAACCCAGCAGCGGGCGGGGCATCTTCAACGGGCGTGAGGAGACCCCGTCCCGGGGGAACACCAACGCCCGAGGTTCACGCTGGGGAGCCCCCAAGGAGAGGCGCGAACGTCCCGCGCCGCAGCGCCCGGCCCGGCCGACGCCATCCGGGGAGAGCCGCGGCCGGGGTGACGGCGACGGCGGCTGGCTGACAGGCTCCAGCAAGCGCGGGGAAAACGCGCCCATCACCCCCTTCTGGGGGGAGAGCAACTCCTCTCCCACCAGGGACCGGAAGCGCGACGTTCCCTTCTGGTTGAACGACGACTGACGAACAAAGGCCCGAAGCGATGCCCAACCCCCTCCCCGAACGCGCCCAGCGGACTGTCTTCATCGGACTGATCATCGTGCTGGTCGTGTTCGGGCTGTACCTGAGCTTCGGCGGCTTCGGGCAGGACGACGCGGAGGAGGAGGGCCTCGCAGCGGCCCCCTCGGAGCCTGAGAGCTCCCAGGCGGAGGCGGAGGGCTCCGGCGGCCCGAGCGGGCTGTCCACCGACGAACCGAGCCCGATCCCGACGACCGCCGCCGAGGACGTCGACGTCCTCGACTGGTTCCCCTATTCCGAGGGGGAGTTCCAGGAGGCCGGGGCGACAGCGCGTGCTTTCGCCGAGGCGTACGGAACCATCGACTACACCCAGTCCCCCGAGACCTACTACGCATCGATGGAGGCCCTGGCCACCGAGGATTTCGCGGAGGTCCTCTCGGAGACGAGCAGGGTCGGAGCCTTCTGGAACGAGATGTCCGAGGCCGAGGCCGTAGCCGAGGGACGGGCGGAGGTCGAATCGGTGCGGACCTTCGGGGACGACTCGATCACCTTCGTCGTGACCGCGCAGTCCATCACCGAGACCGGGAACGCGGAGTTCGACGAGGAACTCGGAGATTTCGCCATCACCGTCGAGCGCGGCGGCGGCTCCTGGCGGGTCTTCGGTTTCCAGCCCGCCGACGCCGGACAGTTCGGGGAGGAGTAACCCGATTGATCTCTCTCTTCGCCCCCACATCCTCCGACCGAGGCGCGGTAGGCCTCTGGATCGGCGCCGCCGTCACCATCGCGATCTCCCTGATGATCATGGCGGCGTTGTTCGTGATCCCCGTGATCAGCAACACCACCCAGCAGATCAGCTCCCTGGTGGCGAACGGCCTCGTCTGTGCCCCGAACGCCGACGCGGAGCAGCCGGACGCGAGCGGGTACGCGATGGACTCCATCCCGGAGAACTACCTGGACCTGTACATCGAAGCCGGGGAGGACCGCGGGATCCCGTGGAACATCCTGGCGGGGGTCGGCCAGGTGGAGTCCCACCACGGACGCTGGGAGGGCCCGGGGATCACCGAGGGGCACAACGACTGGGGCGCGGCCGGGCCGATGCAGTTCGGTGCCCTCGACGACTCCGCCGCGGGCAACAGCTGGGGTGGTGAACCGATCCAGGCCGTCGAGGACCGGCCGGAGAACGGCTACGGCGTCGACGGCAACGGCGACGGGATCGTCAATGTCTACGACCCCGCCGACGCCATCCCCGCCGCAGCCGACTACCTGATCGCCCACGGCCTGGAGGACGACGTCCGACAGGCCATCTACGGCTACAACCACGCCTGGTGGTACGTGGACGACGTCATGGGATGGGCGGAGGAGTACGCGGGTGGGAACTACGACACGTCGGGCTCCGTCCGGACCGCGGTCCTTTGCCAGCTGGACGAGGACGGAGCGCTGATCGGGCGCGCTCCCGACGACCTCACCCAGGCAGTGGTCGACTGGGCTCTGGACCAGCGCGGAAAGCCGTATGTCTGGGGTGGCGTCGGCCCCAACGGCTTTGACTGCTCAGGTCTGACGATGAAGGCCTACCAGAGCATCGGTGTCACCATCCCGCGTATTTCCCAGAACCAGTGGAAATTCGGCCCCGAGGTTCCCAGCGGAGAGGAGCAACCCGGTGACCTGGTGTTCTTCGACGTGACGCGTGCAGATGAGCCAACGGGGCCCGGGCATATGGGCATGGTGATCGGTGACGGGCTGATGGTCGAGGCCTGGTGCACCAACTGTGGACCGATCGCGGTGCGCGAGTACGATGACCCCAGTCGTTCGGACATCGTGGGGTTCACCCGTCCGCTTGAGCACCCGGAAGTGAAGGCCCAGTTGGAGGCGCAGGACAACCGTGGTTAAGGAGAAGGCACCACCCAAGAAGCAGGGACTATACGGGTGGAAGGCCGCCGCAGCGGTCTTCGGCTGTGGGACTCTGGCAGCCTTCGGTGTCTTCGGGGTGCTCGTGGGAGTGATCAGCCTGTTCTTTAACACGGTGTCTTCAGGGTTGGCGTCCGAAGAAGATTCTCCTTCTTCAGAAGTCGTTCCTGAGCAGACGATTAAACCACGAGATAGTATGCCCACAGAGTCTCTGGATCTATGCGGTCGTACGATCCCTCAAGTGCAGGAAGTTAGCGCTACTCGAACCGACTCTGGGGGTAATTACAGCGACCCTGGGGAGGGTGAGGTGCCCCGCTCTGTTGTTGACGAATGCGCGTGGGATGTCATTCCATCTGGCGCCAGGTCTTCAGTATGGAACCTCGAATTTTCCTACGAAGCTTTCGTTGCTAATGAGGGAGGGGATGAAGCGAGTGATCAGGCTTCTGACCAGTTCGATGAGAGCGTATCTCGCTTGGACAGCCTTGACTTGGAATCCAGGTCCGAAGGTTCGGCGAGTGTTGCTGATGTGTCTCACTATATCCATGGACTCACCGAAGACGGAACAACTGTCTATGCGGTAGTTGCACGGTCTGGTGACACCGTTTACAAGATGGAATTTGAAACTGATCGAAGTTTTCCCAGTGGCGAACTGGTCCCTGCTGATTTATTTGAACATGAGCGGGACGCGCTCGTTGACTACATTGAGGTGAGATTGGGGATAATCGGACCTGGTTGAGGTCCGGTGAATAACCCAAGTGAGTCAGGCGACTCCGGCCATGAAGTGGTGGCGGCACAGGGTCGCGTACGACTCGTTGCCGCCGATGTGCACCTGCTCGCCCACGTAGACCATCACGCCGTCGACCACCCGGGCGTTGTGGGTGGCGCGGCCTCCGCACCAGCAGCGCGCGGACACGGGCAGGACCTCGATCTTGTCGGCGAGCTCCACCAGGCGCTGGGAGCCGGGGAACAGCTGCCCCTGGAAGTCGGTGAGGATCCCGTAGCAGTACACGTCGATCTTCATCCCGTCCACGACGCCCGCGAGCTGGCCCACCTGCTTGAAGGAGAGGAACTGGGCCTCGTCGCATATGACGTAGGGCGCTTTGCGGTCGGCGACGTCGTCGTACAGGTCCAGGCCGTCGGTCACTTCGACGGCGGGGGACTTCAGGCCGAGCCTGGACGAGATGATGCCCTCGCCCGCGCGGTCCTGCCTCGTGTACAGCACGCCTTCCCCACCGCGTGAGTGGTGCTCCTGGAGGGCCATGGTGCTCTTGCCCGAGTTCATCGCCCCGGTGAAGTACTTCAGCTCCGCCATGTCTCTTCCTAGCTCGGAGGTGGGGGTCGGGGGCACTGACGTTGGCGCTGTCGACGGCTCGGGCTTCCTGCCGTGGCCAGCAGAGAACATACCAGTGACGGTCTGACCTCCCGAACAGTACCGAGCGCCTAGTTCCGGCCGGTACCACTACGGAAGTGATGGAGGGGGTATGCTGCCCCGTCCATGCTCATCGGGGCTGCCCTCTGATACCTCTAACGCAGCCCGAGGACACCGGACCAGGCTTCGCTGTTGGTACGGCAGGTGTACGTCACGACGACCGCACCTTGGAGTGAACCGTCAGCGTTCGACCACAGGACATGGCCCTCTCCGCCCGGAGTGTCAGCCTCGCCGGTTTCAGCCACAACGATCTGAGCCACGTCCGCGTAGGAGTAGTCACGGAGCCCCTTGGAAGCCAGAGATGTGAGAGCCCCTGGTCTTCCAGCGGGCTCCGTTGCTTGTTGGTGCGGGCCTCTACCGGATCGCTACAGGTCTGTGGTCAGTGCTGATGCCTCACACCCCTGGCTTTGAGACAGTCCTGCTTCTGCTGCGGTTTACTCTGTGATCCAGTCGCCGTTGGCGTCGACCATGTAGCCGTCCACCTCGCTGCTGGCGACCGTGACCTCACCGTTCTTCATCACGGTGAGATCGACCTCGGCGAAGGTGTTGACCCCGTCCTCCGTCTCGGCGGGGAAACGGAAGCTGGATGCCGCGTCCTCATCGGTCGAAGACTTCGCACAGTCGCGCACAAGTGTCACGTTCTCGAATTCGTCCGAGAAGTATGCTCCCGGTTCAGGATCGGCTTCGTCAAAGTCGTCCATTGAGAACGACGACCCGACACCGAGTGGAGAGGAAATGTTCTCCCAGGCGGGCACCTGTGCCGATTCATCCACCTTCTCGGCGTAGAACTCCTCGATCCCCTCATTCATCTTCTGCTCAGCCTCATCGAACGTGTCCGGGGATGCCAAATGGAACGGTTTGTCCCACTCTCTCAGCCGCTCTGTGTACCACGTCCAGATGTCATGGATCGCTACCTTCTCAACGGATTGGAAACCGGACTCCTGCTCGATATATTCTTCGATGCTCAGGTCGCCGGCAGTGTCATTATGCAAAACGTCGATCTCGTACTGAATATCCTCCCGGATCTGCTCCATGAGAGCCTCTTTCAGGCCGTCAGATGTCTCCAGATCGAGATGTCTCGCCAGAAAGTCAAGCTGCTCCTGCACCTCTGCTTCCGCATCCGCCTCAGAGTAAGCGGGTGCCGTCAGCAGTTCGACCGCGCCGTCGGTGTAGGACACGTCAAGGTCGATAACGCAGTACTGTGTGCTGTCAAGGTCACGAGACTTCGCGATGGCGGAGGTGACCAACAGACCCTCGGCATCAGCTCCGGCAGCTTCGCGAAGGTCATCGGGAATCTGGATCGCTACTTCGGTAGCGGGTTCCGTGTAGTTGGTCTGAGTGAAGTCATACACGCTGTCCGGCCCGAAACTGCACCCGGTCAGGGTGAGTCCTGCGGCGGAAAGCAAGCCTATCGGGGTAAGAATCTTCTTGCTGGTTTTCATGTGGCGTTCGCGCTTGGGGCGCGTTTCCTTTCTGCGCTGCTCTCGGGGATTGCCGCGGCGGGGGGTACGACATGTGTGGTCCACCCTGCCGGTCCAGGGTGCTTGAGTGCCCTGCTTCATGAGAGAAGAAGGCGACTGGCTCGTATCTGTGCCTGATGCCGCCAACATTATGAAGCAGAGTTTTGCCTCCACTCTTTGTTTTTATCATAGCGTGCGTGGGATCAGTCAGGAGGGGTTGGCTCATGAGTTCGAGTTCACCTTGCGTTCTCACGCGTACGTCGGGCGCGGTGAACGGAACTCGACGTTGAACAGGGCTGTTGCATTCTTGGTGAGCGGTGATGTTCGTGCTGGTCACAGCACCCCGATCACACCAATTGGGCGACTGAAAGCCTCATACGACATCCACCGGATCGCGTCGGGCAGGGTGTCCTGCCTCCCAGGCCGGACAACAGCACGACGGCGACTGCTCGTAGCGCGGCGAGGTCGTCCGGCTCATGGTCAGAGCGCACCTTGCACGCGTCCTCGCCCGGCGAAACGTCCTTGCGTGGTGCCAGGCCTCGGTAGTCCAAGGTCCCCGAAGTAGCGCACCGACCTGAGCAGCATCGGCCTGGCCGACGTCGAGCGAGGTCACCGCATACGCGCAGGCCCACGGTGCGTTTCCTGTGCGCGGATCGATGATGTGGCGACGCACCCGCACTGCCTGGTGTGCGTGCGGGAAGTCCGTTTCACCAGCCAGAGTGATGGCCTTGTGACGGTACGGGGCTGGGCTCGTCCGTGGGCGCGGATGGCGCGGGCGCAGCGTTTCCGGTCTTGCGGCTACTGATGGAGGGCTGGACGGACATCTCGGATGCCGTGATGGAGCAGCATCCGATGGCCTGGATCTTCTTCGTGCTGTACATCGTGCTGACGGCGTTCATCATGCTGAACCTGGTCATCGCGGTGATCGTGACCTCCCTGGAGCAGGAGCTCAGCGAGTTCCGCTGGGCCGAGGGCCAGGAGGTGGAGGAGGTCCAGTACGAGGCGGTCATGACCCGGCTGGTGGAGCTGGGGCAGCAGGTCGAGCGCCTGGAGCGGATGCTGCGGGAGCGTGACGCCGCCCTTGTCACGCATGGCGCCGGTGTCCCGGAGGCCGTCCCGGCCGTCGAACGCACGGGGGAGGGGAGCGGGGATACCGCCCAGCCGCCGTCGGGTTCCCCCAACTAGGAGGACGCAGCGGACACAGCAGAGCACCCGGAGGCCCTGGAGGAGGGGGACTTTCCGGGTGTCATGCGTTATGCGCGTCCCGGGTCAGGGACGGAGGGGAGGGGCGGGAAGAGGTAGTGGGCTGCTAGAGCTTCCGGCCGCGAGCGGCGTCGAGGAGGGTGGTCCACTCGGAGGCGGGGAAGGGGAGGTGTCCGGCGCCGGGGTGCTTGGAGTCGCGGATGGCGGCCCCGCAGGGGAGGTCGCCTACCTCCACGCAGTCGACGCCCTGGCCGCTGTAGGTGCTCTTGCGGAAGCTTGTGGGGATGTGGGCGACCTCTACGCAGTCTTCGCTGGCGCCGCTGTAGCTGCTCTTCTTGAAGTTGAGAACGGTCATGTAGTGCCTTCCAGCGATGCAATCATGTCCCTGATGAAGCTCACGCTCTGAGCTGCGGTGAGTGCAGCATTGTGGGCTTCGCGCCACATGGCCTCATAGCGACGTATCTCTTCATCCTCTTCTGAGAAGATTTTACAGGTTGGTGTGTCCATGTAACCAATGGTGGGATCTGTTGTTTCCGGGAACTCCAAGATCTGGAAGCTTCCGAGGTGTGCTGCGTGCATCCCTGCGGAGAAGGACAGGACGTGAAGGGAGATCCTGGGGCGCTGTGCCATGGTCGTGAGGTGGTCCAGTTGCTCTCTCATCACATCCGCTCCTCCTGCGAACCGGCGTAGCGCGGCTTCGTCAATGATCGCTACGTACTCCGGTGGGTAGAGGCGTTCGAGGATCTCCTGCCGCTTCATCCGGCCGTCGACATGGCGCTGGATCTGCTCTTCCTGAAACGTGTTGGTGCCCGTGAAGACTGCTCGTGTGTAGGCGGCGGTTTGGAGGAGACCAGGGATCACCTGGGCTTGGTAGGTCCGAATGCATGAGGCCTCAACCTCGAAGGACGGTAGGCCACTGGAGCTGAAGACGTCCTTGTACTTGGACCACCAGCCTCGCTCGCTTGCATCCTTGGCCAGTTGGTGAAGGCTCCTCCAGGACTCTTCACCCATGTTGTAGAGCCGGGCCAGCGCGTCAAGGTGGGTTGTCTGGATGCGTTTGCCCTCGGGGCCTTCGAGTCTTCCAATGGTACTTCTGGGAACACCTGACTCTTTTGATGCTGTATCTAGCGTATGTCCGGATTCTTCACGAAAGTCGCGGAGTATGCGAGCAAGACGCCGTCGGCGAATTGTGGGGCTGAAGCCGTGTTTCATGGGGTTAGCCTAGCAAGAGTTCAAGGGAATCTTAAGTTTCGCTTGACTTTTGAGATTCCAAGATTCCAAGATGGAGCATAGCCAGTGATCAGGAGGTAACTCAGGGTTCTTTCTGGTCAGGCTAAGCCTTGCCCGTTCCGCGCATCACGGCATCCGTGAGACTCCTCCAACGGGCCCACGCAACCCCTGCTCATGTGTCCTGCCATGCCAAGGAGTGTGTTCGTTATGCCTGCAAACGCCCCAATGTCCGCGCTGGGAGAGGCCACGGTTCCGCTGGCCAGCCTCATCCGGCCGGTGCACCGCCACTACTTCACCCGCTGCCCCGAGCGCCCCCACTACCGCCTGCGCCGCTACGACTTCGCCGGAACCCCTGCCGTGATGCCTCTGGTCCGGGCGTTCCTGGACACCTGCGCCGCCGCCAGGTCCACCGACTACCGGTACCTGTTCACGCTGCTGGGCAGCGAGCTCGCCAACAACTCCATCCGGCACTCGCTGTCCGGCCAGCCCGGCGGCAGCTACACCCTCCTGGTCCACCGCCACCGCACCGGCCTGCACCTGGCCTGCCGCGATCTGGGAGGGATGAGGAAGCACGACGCCCACCTGAAGCCGAAGAAGAACGGGCTGGACCTGGACGCCGAGTCCGGGCGTGGCCTGGCGATGGTGGACGCCTTCGCCTCCGAGTGGGGCGACAACGGCAACGCGGAGTTCCGCACCGTGTGGTTCTACCTGGCCTATGACCTGGCCGGAAGCCGGTGGAACATCCCCGCCATCAACTGAGCTTCGCGCTCTGACATGTCGAAGACATGAGACGGGCCCAGGAAAGCGCGCCAACGCTTGCCCTGGGCCCTGAATCCCCAACACCCAACACGTGCATATGTAAGGAAAAGAGGATCTGATGCGTCAGCCTATCCCCTCGTCCCGCCGCTCCGACGACTTCCATTCCTTCCCGATGCTGCCGCGCCGGAGGCCGCTCGTCGGCCCGGTCTGCCCGCCCGACGCCCTCCACCACCCCCAGCGGACGCCTGCGGCGCAGTCCCTTCCCTCGTGTGACCACCCCTCCTGCCGAACCCGCCGCGCCCAGCGCCTGCCCCGCCTGGGCGGCCACCGGTCCGAGTTCGCCGTCGAGCACGCCCAGGCCGCCGCCATCCAGGCCCGTCACCGCCACCTGATCGTCTGGTGGGGCGAGGCCACCCAGTCGTTCTGGATCGCCACACCCGCAGGCCTGGAGGAAGCCCCCGACCTTGACGCACTCCTGGTGCTCCTGTGGTCGCACACCGACCCGCCCGCCGCCCGCCCGTGGGCTCAGCGGATCGGCGTTCGCCCCGGGGTACGTCCGGCCACCACCACCGATACGGGCAGGGGCACGCGCTTTTCCGTTGCCGTCTGACCCAGCATCGGCACCAGCACCGCACGCCGTGGCTGTTTCCCCTGAGCGTCGCCAGGCGCGGGGGAAACAGCCACGGCATTTCCGACCGGTTGGAGCCCTCCTACCATTCCTGGAGTGATGCGCCCCGCTACTACACCGCGGCGGCCGAGTAGCCCGGCGGCGCCCAGCGTCTGACCGCATCCACTGCTGCTCAGGAGCGCCGCGACACCGCCGAGCACACCACCGCCAAGAGCCCGCTCCCCAGAGGGGGCTCCGCGCCGGTCGACGCACCGGACGAGGCGCCCTCACGCGCACCCGTGCACGGGCTCCCGCCCCGGCTTGGGCCAAGAGTCGGCAAGGACTGAACGTCATCGCCCGTAGCGGTGTGTACCCCCAGGCCAGTTCGGGCAGGGGGTTCGCGGCAGCAGAAAGCACGACACCAAGGAGGTTGTCATGGCTTCGGAGCCGGAGAGCCCGCTGAAGGACAAGAACTACAACCTGGTCTGGGCGGTTCACCAGTCGTTGGAGAACGTCTGGAAGCTGGAGACCTACATCCAGGACGCGGAGCGCCAGGGCGACGAGGAGCTCGCCCGGTGGTTCCGCCAGATTCAGGAGAACAACAAGAAGGCCGGTGACCAGGGCAAGCAGATGCTCGTTCAGCGCATCCAGAAGGAGAACGGCTGAAGCACGGCCTTCCGGGCAGGCCCTAGTCGGCCCGGCCCGTCCTCCCGCTCCGGACGGTGCTGCCGACACCGCCTGCCCTCGGAGACGAAAAGGCGCTCCCGGTTCGACCGGGGGCGCCTTTCTGCTTTCCAGCCGCTCCCTGTGCGCGCGGGGAGCGGCCCCAGGCCAAGGCATTGGCGTCTGCGCACCGGGACTGCGCCCCCGCGACCGAAATCGGTCACTGCCTCCAGAAGATCAGAAACCGGCAGATACCACATCTGACCGGCGCTTTCAGCGTGTTTGTCGTCTGAGGGCGGGGTGATCGTCATCGTGCGGAACTGCTAATTTACAGAGTATCCCCGCTCATAGACCCCCATTCATGCTCGAAGGAGTGCCACATGTCAGGCGAGGCCGGCGCCAACCCGATCGAGGCCCTTGAGGGCGGTGAGCTCGCCGAAACCCTCGCCGAGGCCATGGCGGGACTGGCCGACATGTTCGACCTGGTCATGGAGGACGCCGAGACCGTCGCCCAGCGCGACGAGGTCGAATCGGCCCTGCGCGCCTACAAGGAGGAGTACTCCCCGGCCATCGTCGCGGCGCAGCAGCACGGCTTGCAGTTGGCCACCAACATCCAGGCCGGTGCCTCCGAGACGGCCCAGAACGACCTGGAGGCGGCTGAGGAGTACGACACCCCCTGGGACCTCGACGTCAACTTCTGACCCCCTCGCCCACCCCTTCTCCCCCTCCTCCCCTTCCTTCCCTCCCTCTCTCTCAAGTGAGCCATGGCTACTTTCGACCTCACCTTCCAAGCGCGTACCACCACGGCCAACCCCGAGACGATCAGAGCGCGTATGGAGGAACTGGACGTCCTCCAAGCCCGGCTGCTGGGAAGAGCCGACGATCTGACCGGACAGTTCGGTTCCGCCGCCACACAGTTCACCGACCTCATCGGCTGGAACATCAAGGGGCTGACCGAGGAGGACTACCAGTATTGGCGGGACGCCGGTGTGGCGATCACCTACGCCTCCTCCATGGTCGAACTGTGGGCGCAGTACGTGGAGGACTTCAAGGAGGAGCGCTCGGACCAGAACTCCGAGTGGTTCGACTTCCGTACCGCCAAGGAAGACGAGGTCCCGGCCGACTTCCAGGGGCAGACCATCACCGCCACCCACCCCGAGCGCGGCGGACTGTTCGGTATCAGCGACGCCAGCAAGTGCCGCGACCTCTACGACGAGGTCGCCTCCAAGCTGGCGGACCTCGAGGAACGAGAGCGCACCAACTACAAGAACTTCGAGGACCACGCCGAGGAGGTCGCCGACAAGCTGCGGGAGGGCCCGACCAAGGCCAACGTGCAGGAGCTCATCGACGCGGGCATCAACTCCTGGGCCTTCTACAACCTCGACCCGAGCCGCTACACGATGCTCGTGGACGGCCAGGAGCTGACCCAGGAGAACGCCGAGGAGTGGGCCGACGAGCTCTCCTCCTACTGGTCCGGTGACAAGCCCATCGACGAGCGCTACCACGAGCTGATGCTCATGATGAGCATGATCGGCAGCAACGCAATGCAGGCCCAGCAGGGCGGTACGTCCTACCGGTCCGAGGAGATGGACTTCCTCCAGGAGTTCTACGACACCCTGGAGGGAGACGACCCCAACAGCATGGGTGTGCTGGGCATCCCCGAGCAGATGGAGGGCGACCACCTCACCGACGAGGAGCGCGAGCACGCGCTCGGCATGCTGGGCGACGGTCTGCTCGCCCTGTCCGACGAGAGTCTCGGTGGAAGCTACGAGGACCTGCCGAGAAGCGTGCGCCGGGCGGTCGAGGGCCCGCAGTTCTACGAGCCCGGGGAAGACGAGGTGCCCTACTCCTGGCCTCTCTACGCGAATGACGCACCGGCCCTGTCCGAGATGCTGCGGCACACCAACGAAGACATCCAGGGCGGCTACGAAATGTCGGTCAACCTGTCCATGTCCTCGGGCACCTACGCGCACCGCATCGGCGACAGCGACTTGCTGGCCTCGGAGGATATGACTCCCTTGGTCGATGTGGCTGCCCGCAACGAGGACGCCAACTACTACGTACTCACCGGCGAGCATCCAGACACCGACCCGTACGCGGACCACCCCGCGTTGGGCACGGACGGTTCCGGATCGGGCGTGGACTACACCGACCTGGGCGTGAACTACACCGAGGAAGAGCGGACGAACGTGGTCGAGGGCCTGTTCACCTACGAGTGGCACGACGACGGGGAGGCCGCCTCCGGGCTGATCGACTGGTTGGCCGAGGACATGAGCAGCGATGATCCCGAGGAGGTCGAAAAGGCTGGGGAGGGTTTCGCTGCCTTCATGGAGATGATGACCGATCCCGACATGCACGAGTCGCTCATCAACACGGGGGTCCACGTCACCGAGGGCGAGTACGAGTACGAGAACGCGTCCTTCACCCACTTCAACACCGAGTTGGCGAACGGCCTCGCGGGCATCTTCGACGCACACATCCACAGCTTCGCCGAAGGAAGTGTGTGGGGAGCCGAGGGCGCACCCATAGGAGGAGTCGGTGATTACGAACCTGATACCAGGATGGTTGAGATGGGTCCGCAGGAACGTGCGATGTTCATGCAGTACTTGATGGGAAATGACGAAACGGCGGGGCACGTCGTCAGTTCTGTCGATGTATATCAACAGATCGAGTCTGCTGCCTTTATGGAAACTGGCCAGGAAAAGGGTACGGCTCGTGGGGCAGGCACCATTCAAGGGCTGTTGGAGGAAGCACTCAAACTGGACGCAGAGGACCGATACGCTGATCTTGGTGAGCAAGTGGATCGGGATAAGGCAATCGCTGGGTTCGTGGTCGATGAGGCCGGAAACTTGGCGGGTAAGGTTCCAGTTATCGGTACGGCTCTGTCCGAGGGCATGGGGTTGGCATCGGACAGTATCGTGGACGCGATCATCGATGGTGAGTTCGACGTGTCTTCCCGTAATCCCACCTACACCAGTACCGAGTATATCGAGCAGAACTTCCAGCTTGAGGCATTGGATTACGTATCCAAGCAAAACGCTGAAGAGCTCAACAATGTTATCCGCCCAGATGAGTTCAGTACTCTGGTGGAAGGCGGTGCCCTCACCATTGAAAGAGACGGAAAGGTACTCACCACTGAGGACATTGATGAGGAATTCGTTCTGGACTCCTCCACGAGTTTGACAGTGGAGAAAGATTTGGGCAACTGGGTGAGTGACGCGCGGTCCGGGGATGGGCTGCACGATATGGATGACGCTCTCGGAAATATTATGGACGACATCGAAATAACGACGAGTGATGGGCGAACTAAGCCCGGAGGGGAAAGGGTGGATGATTTCACTGGGACCTTCACAAGTACATATAACGACACAAATAACTTCTTCGAAGAGCAAAGGGAGCAGAGAAATGCGGAGGATGGCGAATAATGAAAAACGTCATCGATATTTTAATTTCCACGGTGCCTCGTGGTGATTGTCTGAAATCCTCTCTGTGTCGGTTTCGGATGCCCGCTCTCCTTCCTCCTGTACTGGCCGCCGCTCTGCTATTGGTCTCGTGCTCGACCGAGGGGGCTGACGGTATTCCTTCTCATGAGGAAACAGGTGCGTCGAGTGGGGAATACGTCAGTTTCATCTGGGTTGAACGCCAGTTGATGGTGGCGACGCTGGATCGTATGTTCACTGAGAGCGGTCCAGTAGAAGTTATGGAAAATATTGACGACGATTCAAGAGAGATGCTGGTAGACGCCAGGATTATTCGTCAGAGGGGGGAAGGATACTATGTTGAACTGGACGAGGATGAGTGGCGAACCGGTGCCGCGCCAAGCATTAACCAACTCGACCAATCGCTATATAATTCCTTTTACCTTAATGAGGTCACGTGGTGCGAGGAGACCGTGAATGGTGAGGAGTTCGTCGAGGCCTACACCGATGAGTTCCAGGGGGCCTTCGACACTCTTGAGAAGTATGAGGAGAGCATCGCCGACTACGTCGACTGCGGTACCGGCGAGCTGTAGGAGACCGACAGGCAGTGCGTATACGGAGTGTGAGAACAGCTTCCCCGCTGGCCGCGGTCTGCGCGGCCGCGTTCCTGCCGCTGGCCGGGTGCGGGCTCTCCTCCGGCTCCGGTCACACCACCAGCGACGAGGTCCAGGAGTTGGCCTACCCGGAGCGGGTCGAGCAGGTCGGCTGGGAGTGGCGGCCGCCGGAGGGCGCCCGGGTCGTCGGTACCGTTCCCGTGCCCACGGGGGTGGCCGTCGTACTCGATGACGGCTACGTCGTGCTCGCCGGGGACACCGGTGAGGAGCTGTGGCGGTACCGCGCCCAGGAGACCGCCCTGGCGGCGTACGCCTCGCATGACGGCGACTACCTGGCGCTGGAGGTCGACGAACCCGAGAGCGGTCCTGTGCTGCTCGCGTTCGACCCGTCCACGGGCGAAGTCGTGCAGGAGTCGGCCCGCGATGCGGTGGACGGTGACGGCGCCGGAATCGACACCGGGTCCTTCCACCGGGCCGTGGACGAGGGGACCATGGTCGTCCGCTCCTCCGAAGGACCCGCGCTGACGGCGCTCTCCCTGGAGACGGGCGACCCGGTGTGGACCCGCGAGGAGCCGGCCGAGTGCACCACCGCCGACGGTCTGAACAGCAGCACCGACGACGCGGTCGTCCTCGACGACGTGGTCGTGGAGGCGTTCACCTGCGCACCGAGCGTGGTACGCGACTTCACCTACACCCGGGAGGAGGGCGACGTCGTCATCTCCGGCCTGGTCGGCCGCGATCTGCGAACGGGTGGGGAGCTGTGGCGCTTCGAGGAGGACCTCGGCGTCGCCGCCTTCCAGTCCATCGACGACCGGCTTCTCCAGCCTCTCTCCGACCGGCACCTGGTGATGAGGACGCTGAACTCCCCCAACGTCGTCTTCGACACGTCAACGGGTGAGGTCGTCGGAGAGCGGGAGGGCGCGGTCATCGGAGCGCTGGAGGACGGGTCCGTCGTGGTCTGGTACGCCCAGGACGGCGAGTACCGACGCGAGGATTCTGCGGGAACAACGCTGGAGACCCTGCCCAACCCCACGGAGGCGGTACCAGGCGCCTCCGAGGTGACCGGATTGAGGACGGACGACTCGATCGTCCTGGCGGAGGGCATCGTCAACCACGGTGAGCACTCCCTCGGGCCGGACGCGGAGATCTGGTTCCACGGCTGGGGGTCCGGAGATGACCTGGTCGTGATCGATGTGAGCCGAGCCGGTATCGAGGACGCCGAAGCCGATCTCTCCACCACCGCCGTCCCCGGCGCCGTCGTCCTCGACTACGCGGAGGAGGGGGACGAGGGTCGGCAGGTACTTCTGGGCCTGACCTGATCGCCCCCTTTCCGGCCGGACGCGTTCTCGGTACAGGTCGTCCCGACGAGGTCACGTGATGTGAGGAGGTCGCGAGCGGTGAGGAGTACGGGGCGAGCATCGACGACTACGTCGACTGCGGCACAGGTTAGGGATACGTCCCGACGAGGTCACGTGGTGACGGACTCCACGAGGGCGGTGCGCTCTCCGGGCTGTTCGGGGCGCAGGGCCCGGGCCACCTCGGCCAGGTCGGCGGCCGTGCCCGGCTGCGGGAGCAGGATCGCCACCGTGCCGTCGTCCAGGTGTACCCGCAGCTCGCTCGGGTGGCCGTCGGAGTGGTGCACGACCACCGACCCCTCCAGGTCGCGGCACCACACCCCGGGGAAGCCGCACTCCGCGTGGGCGCCCGGGCCCGCCGAGTACCTCTCGTCCCAGGTCAGCACGTGCAGCGGAGCACCGTCCGCGTTGCGGTAGGTCAGGCGCAGCCCACCGTGGACCTCGTGCACGTGGGTCAGCGACCAGTCCGTGTGGTCCAGCACCGCGATCGTCTGCTGGAACGACATGATCTGGGCGCGCGAGCGCTCGTCGGCCGCGTGCCCGCGTACCTGGTCGGACACGTGGGGCAGCGCCGCGAGCAGGGCGGTGACCACCACCAGGGCAGGCAGCACCCCCGGCTGCCAGCGGTCCGGCGGCCTCCGGGCCAGCGCCGCCGCGCCCATGCCCAGCGTGGTGATCGACCCGGTCAGGAAGGCGGTGTTGACGGTCGTCCCCCCGGGCAGCGGTGTGGCCTCCGGCGCCAGGAACGTGACGACCACGGGCGTGGCCATGGCGGTGGCCGTCACCAGGGCGGCCGACGAGGCGGGGTGGTCCGCCCCGGACCTGTTCAGCCACTGGAAACCGAGCCAGAACATCAGCAGGACGGCCCCGGCGACCACCGGCGCGAGCAGAAGGACCCCCTGCCCCGCACCGCTCATCGTCAGCGCGCGGGCGGTGTCCCACACCCCGACGGGGAACAGGGACATCAGCGGAGCACCCACCAGGCACAGGATGAGGACCGCGCCGACCGCGGAGACCCGGGGCCGGCCCGCGGGCACCCGTGGCAGCACACCGTCCATCAGACCGCATCACCCTCCTGGGGGGAATGACACGTTACGCCTGTCGGGACTTGTGGACCAGATGCTCGGCACGGGTTTCGCCTTGAACCCCGCACCCCGGGATCTGCCTCGGGCCAACGGCCGGTGTTCCGTCCGGAGAAACCCGTTCGTCGCCTCCCCGGGAGGTCCCAGGACACGGCTCTCCCACCGGAAACCGTGTTCCGGGGGCCGTCCCGGGGGGGGGCGGTCCCTCGCTGGGACCCGCCCGCGGAAGGGGAGGGCCCCTACTCGCCCAGCTGGCGGCGGAACGGCCTACGGGCGGCGTTGAACTGTGACCAGGAGGGGTCGATCTGGCTGCGCAGCTTGGTCTCGCCCTCCGGCCAGTCCGTCAGCACGGCCTCGAACTCGGGCAGCACGCCCGACTCCGGGTCCAGGTAGTAGCGGTAGTCGCGCCTGCCGCCCACGGTCTGGCGCATGAACAGAGCGCCGTTGTCTCCCAGCACGCTGGTGATCCGGGCCTCCAGGTCGTCCAGGGCCGAGGCGGACGTGTCGGTGGGCAGCTTGTCCTCGTCCATGTGCGTGTACGGCACCACCACCTGCACGAACAGGGAGAACGCCGGGAAGTCGCGCCGGGTCAGCGGGTGGCGCAGCAGGATCTCCACCGTGCCCTGCAACGGGACGCGGCCGTGCAGTGTCACCCACCCGCCGGAGCCGCCGAGCATGTCGGCCATCTGCCGCACCACGGCGGGCATCGATGTGGGCGGCAGCGGGTCCAGCGGCGGCTCGTCCAGCGGTGCCGTCTTCCCGATCCACCTGACCAGGTCGTCCTCGCCCAGCGCCAGCAGGGTCACGTGCTCGGCCAGGCGCTCGCGCGTCTGCTCGGACAGGAACATGTTGTCGGGGTGGTACACGCCCACCTGGACCTTGCCGGTGGCGTGGTCGACCCGCATGGACACCGACGCGTGCGACAGGTCCAGTTCCTGGTCGTCCCAGCGGACGGTGGAGGACAGCTGGTCGTGGTCGGCGGGGCGCACCGGCTGGAACAGCCACTGGTCGTCCCCGGGCGCGGAGCGGGCCCAGCGCTCGGACTGGACGCGGGCCTCCTCCGAGGCACCCGGGCGCAGGGTCAGGGCGTAGGCGGGGCCCTCGAGCCTCGAGGGATCGTCCATCGCCGCCAACTGCTCCAGGAGCTTGTTGGGGTCGACATCCGTTGACAGGTCCAGGTCCTCCAGACCACCGCCACCGGGTTTCGGCGCGGCGCCCACCTCCCAGTCCATGTCGGGGTGGACCGCGTGGACCAGGGCGGTGACGCGTTCGGCGACCTCGGTGGTTACGGGCTGGTCCGATTCGACCGCGCTGGCGAGCGCCTCGCGTACGGAGGGCCAGGCGTCCCAGAAATCGGTGAAGGCGGTGGTGGAGTCGGCGGAGCGGCGACGACGGAACAGAGCCATGTCCTGATTTTGGCAGAACCGGATGACCACCCTCGCCGTTTTCGGCCCGGGAGCGTCTCCGCCCGGGCGTGGCAGCTACCTCCGGCGGGCGCATACGCTGGACGCACTATGACTTTGCGTGTACTGGCCGCCATGTCCGGCGGAGTCGATTCCGCGGTTGCCGCGGCCCGGGTGGCCGAGGCGGGCCACGACGTCACCGGCGTTCACCTGGCGCTGTCCAAGAACCCACAGTCCTATCGCACGGGTGCGCGCGGTTGCTGCACCGTGGAGGACTCCCACGACGCCCGCCGGGCCGCCGACGTCATCGGCCTCCCCTTCTACGTGTGGGACATGTCGGAGGAGTTCGACCGCGAGGTCGTGCAGGACTTCGTCGCCGAGTACGAGGCGGGCAACACGCCCAACCCGTGCCTGCGCTGCAACGAGAAGATCAAGTTCGAGGCAGTCCTGGACCGGGCCGTGGCACTGGGCTTCGACGCCGTGGCCACCGGCCACCACGTCCGCAAGATCGACGGCCGCCTGGTGCGCAGCGTGGACGAGGCCAAGGACCAGTCCTACGTACTGGGCGTGCTCACCGCCGAGCAGCTGGAGCACGCGATCTTCCCGCTGGGCGACTGCACCAAGGAGGAGGTGCGCGCGGAGGCTGAGCGGCGCGGCCTGTCGGTGGCGGACAAGCCCGACAGCCACGACATCTGCTTCATCGCCGACGGCGACACCGCGGGCTTCCTCAACCGGCGCATCGGCGAGAAGCCCGGGCCGATCCAGGACGAGGACGGCAACGTGGTGGGTTCGCACAACGGCTCGCACACCTTCACCGTGGGCCAGCGCAAGGGCCTGGGCCTGGGCGGGGCGCCCCATCCCCGATACGTGCTGTCCATCGAGCCGGTCGACAACACCGTCACGGTGGGGCCGCGCGCCTCACTGCGGGTGGACTCCATCACCGGGGTGCGCCCGGTCTGGAGCGGGTCCGAGCCCCTGACCGAGCCCACCGAGTGCCGAGTGCAGCTGCGCGCACACGGGGAGGTCTACCCGGCCACCGTGTGGCAGCACGAGGGCGAGGACGGCCCCGAGCTGACGGTCCGGCTGGCCGAGGCCGCCACGGGTGTGGCCGCGGGCCAGGCCGTGGTGGTCTACGAGGGGGACGCGGTGCTGGGGTCGGCCACGATCTCCGCGACGTCCAGGGCGGCGGCCTCCGTCTGAGGGCGTACGGCGCGGAAGTGGGGAGGGCCACCCCGCCCCGGAGCTCACGACCTCTTGCCGAAGTTAGGTAAGGCATAGCATAGTTGCGGGGCGAGGTAAGGGAGCCTGCCCATGCCGGAGTTCGGTTTTCTCGACGGCCAGCCGTTCTGGATCGTCTACTTCACGCTTCTCGGCGTGATCCTGTGCCGTGCCCAGGCCACGTACTGGATCGGCCGCGGACTGGGCGCCGGGGTGGAGCGCAGCCGCGTGGGCGCCAGGCTCGACCCCCGGCTGGACGCCGCCCGGCGGCGCATCGACCGCTACGGCGCCCCCGTGGTCACCCTGAGCTTTTGCACCGTCGGCGTACAGACAGCCGTCAACCTGGCCGCCGGGGCCATGCGCATGCGCTTCCCGCGCTACCTCGCCGCGATGTTCGTCGGCTCACTGATCTGGGCGGGCATGTGGGGCGTGGTCATCGGCGGTCTGGTGGGCACCTGGTGGTCCATGTTCCTGCACTCGCCGTGGACGGCGCTCGGCGCGCTCGTGCTCGCCGCGGGGGTCGTGGCCCTACTGGTCCTGCGCGTCCGCTCCGCGGAGCCCGCAGCGGCGCCCCACTCCAAGGAGCCGACGTAGAGCGTGACCGTAAAGGTGTGCCGGACCGGCCCTGTCCGGCGTTGATCTTGTACTTATAGCGCGGCTCGGCGGTCCAACCTCGCTATAAGTACAAGATCAACGGGTGTGGAACCTCCTGCTCCACGCCGGCGCGGTCCACCGACAGCGCCCCTCCGGCCCGTGTCGCCCTAGCGCCCCTCCGGGTCGCGTTGCCCTAACCTTGGGCAATGTGAGTCAACAGCACCTCTACCCCTGGCCCGAAGCCTCCTCGACCGGGATCGGGTCCTGGCCCGGCGAGGACCCCGACGAGGCCGTACGCACCATCCTCGGCGAGCTCCCCGACCTGCCACACCTGCCCGAACTCCCCGAACGCGGTGTCGGCGCCGACATGGTCGGCCGCACCGGAGGCCTCCTGGTGGAGTTCCCCATCGAGGTCCAACCCAGCGGATGGCGGGTCGTCGACAGCCCCGGACGCGACCTCGGCCGCGCGGCCAGCCTCCTGTCCTACGACCTCGACGCCCTCACCGAGCACGCCCACGACTTCGCCGGCACCCTCAAGGCGCAGGTCGCCGGGCCGTGGACCCTGGCGGCGTCGATCGAGCTGCGGAGCGGCCAGCGCCTGGCGTCCGACCCCGGCGCCTGCCGCGACCTGGCCGAGTCCCACCTGGAGGGCGTCCTCGCCCACATCGCCGAGGTCCGCAAGCGGGTTCCCGGTGCACGGATCCTCGTCCAGGTCGACGAGCCCTCCCTGCCAGCGGTCCTGCTCGGATCCCTGCCCACAGCCAGCGGCTACGGCCGCCTGCCCGCGGTCGACCGGGTCCGCGTCGAGGCCGTCCTGCGCGCCCTCTTCGCCGCGATCGCCGACGCCGGGGCCGTCCCCGCCGCGCACTGCTGCGCCCCCGGCGCGCCCATCGACCTCCTGCGGCGCAGCGGCGCACAGGTGCTCAGCCTCGACGCCGGCCTCCTGACCCGCGACCACGACGAGACGGTCGGCACCTCCGTGGAGGCGGGCACCGGACTCCTGCTGGGAGTGGTCCCGTCCACCGACGGGGGCGACCTCGGCCAGCCCGCCCGAATGTCCGACCCCGCCGCTACTGTCAATCCTGTTCGCGAGTTGTGGAACCGGCTGGGATTCTCCCCTGACCTGCTCTCCCGCGCGGTGGTCACCACGCCCACGTGCGGGCTCGCAGGCGCCTCGCCCAAGCACGCGCGGGAGGCACTGACCGTCGCCCGCGCCGGTGCCCGGGTGCTGCGGGACGAGCCCCGCGTGTAACTGCGGGACGAGCCCCGCGTACAGGCGCCGGGAGTCCGCGACCGCAGCAGGCGAGCACGAGAGCAGAAAGGTAGCGAGTGAGCGCTCCCGACACCACCACCGACATCCCCGACGGGGTACGCGCCCGGCACACGGAGCTGTGCCAGGAACTGGACGACCACAGTTACCGGTACTACCTGGGCAGGCCTGTCGTCTCCGACGCCGAGTACGACACCCTCATGGGCGAGCTGCGCGGTATCGAGGAGTCCTACCCCGCCCTGGTCACCCAGGACTCGCCCACCCAGAAGGTCGGCGCGCCCATCAGCGTCGACTTCGCCGCGGTCGAGCACCTGGTGCGGATGGAGAGTCTGGGTAACGCCTTCGACGTCGACGAGCTCAACGCCTGGGCCGACCGCGCCAGCGCGGAGGTGCCCGTCAACGGCTACCTGTGCGAGCTCAAGATCGACGGCCTGGCCGTGGACCTGGTGTACGAGAAGGGGCGCCTCGTGCGCGCGGCCACCCGCGGCGACGGCCGGGTCGGCGAGGACATCACACTCAACGTGCGCACCATCGACACCATCCCCGAGCGGCTGGACGAGAGCGTGCGCCCCGCCCCGGAGCTGCTGGAGGTACGGGGCGAGGTCTTCCTGCCGGTGGAGGACTTCGGCAGGCTCAACGAGCGCATCACCGCATCGGGGGAGCACACCCCCTTCGCCAACCCGCGCAACGCCGCCGCCGGGTCGCTGCGGCAGAAGGACCCCCGCGTCACCGCCACCCGGCCGCTGTCGATGATCGTGCACGGGGTCGGCGCGTACTCACCGGCGCGGGACGGCGGCGATGACGTGGCCTTCACCAGCCAGTCGCAGGCCTACCGCCTGCTGGGGGAGTGGGGCCTGCCGGTCAGCGACCTCTACCGGGTCGTCGGGACCATGGACGAGGTCCGCGAGTACGTCTCCCACTACTCGGCCAACCGCCACGAGCCCGCCTACGAGATCGACGGCATCGTCATCAAGGTCGACGACTTCGCCCTCCAGCGCCGCCTGGGCTCCACCAGCCGCATCCCGCGCTGGGCGATCGCCTACAAGTACCCGCCCGAGGAGGTCACCACCCGCCTGCTCGACATCAAGGTGGGTGTGGGCCGCACCGGGCGCGTCACCCCCTACGGCGTCATGGAGCCGGTGGTCGTGGCCGGGTCCGAGGTCGAGTTCGCCACCCTGCACAACGCCCGTGAGGTCGAGCGCAAGGGCGTGCTCATCGGCGACACCGTCGTGCTGCGCAAGGCGGGTGACGTCATCCCCGAGATCGTCGCCCCGGTGGTCGACCGCCGCGACGGCACCGAGCGCGCCTTCACCATGCCCGAGTTCTGCCCCGAGTGCGGTACCAGGCTCGGCCAGCAGAAGGAGGGCGACGTCGACCTGCGCTGCCCCAACACCCGGTCCTGCCCCGGCCAGCTGCGCGAGCGCCTGTCCTTCGTGGCCAGCCGCAAGGCCCTGGACATCGAGGCGCTGGGCTACGTGGCCGCCACCGCCCTCACCCAGCCGCTGGAGCCCGCCGAACCGCCGCTGCGCGACGAGGGCGACCTGTTCGACCTCACCGTCGACAAGCTGCTGCCCATCCGCACCCACGTGCTCGATCCCGACACCACCGAGCCCAAGACCGACCCCAAGACGGGCGAGCCCAAGGTGGTGTCCTTCTTCGCCAACAAGCAGGGCGAACCCAAGAAGACGGTCGAGAAGCTGTTCGAGCAGCTGGAGGAGGCCAAGTCCAAGCCGCTGTGGCGGGTGCTGGTGGCGCTGTCCATCAGGCACGTGGGCCCGCGCGCGGCCGAGGACCTGGCCCGCCACTTCCGCTCCATGGACGCCATCCGCGCGGCCAGCGAGGAGGATCTGGCGGCGGTGGACGGTGTCGGTCCGGCGATCGCGGCCTCGATCCAGGAGTGGTTCGCCGTGGACTGGCACACCGAGATCGTGCGCAAGTGGGCCGACGCCGGGGTGCGCATGGAGGACGAGGACGACGGCTCCCGGCCGCGCCACCTGGAGGGGGTCACCGCCGTGGTGACCGGTTCCCTGGAGCACTTCACACGCGACGGCGCCAAGGAGGCGATCGCCGAGCGCGGCGGCCGGGCCACGTCGTCGGTGTCCAAGAAGACCGGTTTCGTGGTGGTCGGCGACAGCCCCGGCTCCAAGTACGACAAGGCGGTCAAGCTGGGAGTGCCGGTCCTGGACGAGGAGGGCTTCCGGGTGCTGCTGGAGGCCGGTCCGGACGCGGCGGCCGCCATGCGGATCAACCCCGAGCCCGAGGAGGAGGGGGCCGAATCCGAGGAGAACGGGACCGGAACCCCTGGGAGCCCGAAGGGTGACAAGGACGGGGAGGCCGACGGTACCGGTGCCTGAGATCCGGTGACCGCCACCCGCCGCCGGAGGGAGGCGGAAGGCACCGCGAGCCCACAGCGGTCCCACCGGGAGCCTGTCCGGGGTGTTCCAGGTCCGGAACCCGGATGAATCTTTCGGTCGGTGCGCAGCGTTTACCGGCGTGGAGGTTCCCGGTCGGGAAGGGGCCGATACCCCTGCCCGGCCGTGGAACCCCGGCCGTTCCGGGCTCGCAGCCGTGTCGGGTCCGCGTACCTTTTCCATGGTTCCTCACCACGCACTGCCTTCACCTTGGTTAACTGATAGTTCCTGATGCGCGACAGTTGGTAACGAAACCGCGTAAGGTGGACGGAGTAAGCCTGGGATTTGGGCGCATCCAAAACCAGGATTCGGTCATGAGGGGTGGCTGGATCCTGGAAGCCCTGAGTAATCAGGAGCGTCGGCGCTGCCAGCGCCGTCCCGCTCCGCGGCCCCCTCACGAGGACCAGGCATGAAGGATCCCATCAGCACAAGGGACATCGGTCCCCGGGTCGGAACTCCGCTCTGGCTGTACATGCTGGGCGCCACGGCCGCCGGGGCGGGCCTGCTCGCCCTCTCCGGCCTCAACCTGTCCGTGGACAGGTTGAGCACGCTCGCCCTCCAGCCGCTCACCTGGGTCCTGCTCTGCATGATCGTCCTCGGCGAGCTGCGGCCCATCTCCGTCCCCGGGCAGCCCTCCGGCAGCGGGGTGCCCACCTCACTGCCCTTCTCCTTCGCGCTCGTCATCCTGCACGGGCTGCCCGTGGCCGCCCTAGTCCAGGTCGTGGCCACCGTCGTCGCCGGGTTCGCGCGCGGCCACGCACCCCACCGCACCGCGTTCAACGCCGCCCAGTACACCCTCTCCCTCGGCGTCGCCGACGCCGTCCTGCGCCTCCTGGTGCCCGTCGTGGTCCAAGGCGCACGGTTCCCCGCCGCGGGGGAGCTCCTCGCCGTCGCCCTGGCCGGGACCGCCTACTTCGTGACCAACCGTGTGCTGGTCCTCTGCGCCGTGGCCATGCACGAACGCGTCCCCTTCAGGCAGGTCATGTCCAAGGGCCTGGGCCAGCAGGCCTACATCAGCGGGGTCCTGCTCGGCCTCGCCCCGCTCGTGGTCGTGGCCGTGAACCACTCGGTGCTCTACGTCCCGCTGTTCGCCGCCCCCCTCGGCGCGCTCTACACAAGCGCCATGCTCTCGGTCAAGCGCGACCACCAGGCCAACCACGACGAGCTCACCGCGCTGGCCAACCGCAAGCTCCTCACCGTCCGCGCCCGCCAGGAGATCGCCCACGCCGAGCAGCGCGGCGGTGTCGTCGGCCTGCTCCTGCTCGACCTGGACCGGTTCAAGGAGGTCAACGACACCCTCGGCCACCCCATCGGCGACCGCCTCCTCCAAACCGTCGCCCGCAGGCTCACGCACAGCGTCCGCCCCGGCGACCTCGTGGCCAGGCTCGGCGGCGACGAGTTCGCCGTCCTGCTGCCCCAGATCCGCGACACCGCCGCCGCCAGCGAGGTCGCCTACCGGCTCAGGGGCGCCCTCATCGAACCCGTCCGCCTGGACGGCATGGACTTCGACCTACAGGCCAGCATCGGCATAGCGCTCTTTCCCCACGACGCCTCCGACTTCTCGCTCCTCATGCAGCGCGCCGACGTGGCCATGTACGTCGCCAAGGCCGACCGCACGGGCGTGGAGTCCTACGACCCCGGCAAGGACCGCAACTCCACCGCCAGGCTGAGCCTGTACAGCGAACTGCGCCGTGGCCTGTCCGAGGGCGCACTGGAGATGCACTACCAGCCCAAGGTCAGCCTGGAGGACGAGCACCCCGTCGGCCTGGAGGCCCTCGCCCGCTGGCGCCACCCCAGCCGCGGCCTGCTCACCCCGGACGAGTTCATGCCGGTCGTGGAGCAGTCCAACCTGCTCCGCACCTTCACCGCCCAGGTGCTGGAAGTCACCCTGACCCAGGCCGCCCTGTGGCGGGACGAGGGCCTGGACCTGCCCGTCGCCGTCAACCTCGGCGTGCGCGAGCTCCTCGACCCCGGGCTGCCCGGAACCGTCGCCGCCGCCCTGCACGAGCACGACGTGGCGCCCCAGCGGCTCGTCCTGGAGGTCGGCGAGCACGCACTGATCGCCGACCCCGAGGCCGCCACCGAGGCCGTCCACCGGCTCCGCGACCTGGGCGTCGGCCTGTCCCTGGACGACTTCGGCACCGGTCACTTCACCCTCGCCCAACTCGCCGGGCTGCCCCTGGACGAGGTCAAGATCGACGAATCCTTCACAGAGCGCCTGGTCGACCGGTCCGGCAGCGGCCACACCGTCGTCCGCGCCGCCATCGCCCTGGTCAAGGCGCTGGGGATGCGCGCCACCGCCGAGGGCGTCCAGAACGCCGAACTCGTCCGCGCCGCCCGTGACACCGGCTGCCAGGCCGCCCAGGGCCGCTACTTCGCGCCGCCGCTGGCCGCGCGGGAGGTCGCCGACTGGGTCACCGCCCACAACGGCGGCACAGCGGCCGGCACCCGGGTCTGAGCCCGGCGGGGCCTTCCTCCCGACCGGCAGCGGGACCTGCCCCGGAGCCATAGGATTGGTGTTGATAGTCCTTCCGCCGAAGAAACGGTTCGCATTCATGACCGCCATCACCCGCGATGAGGCCGCACACCTCGCCCGGTTGTCGCGGCTGGCGCTCGACGAGAGCGAGCTCGACACGCTCGCCGCCCAGCTCGGTGACATCCTCACCGCCGTGGCCAAGGTGCAGGAGGTCGCCCAGGGCGACATCCCGCCCAGCTCGCACGCCCTGCCGCTGACCAACGTCTACCGTCCCGACGAGGCCAAGCCCGGCCTCACCCCCGACCAGGCCCTGGCCGGCGCTCCGGCGGTGGAGGACCAGCGCTTCCGGGTCCCGCGGATCCTCGGGGAGGAGGAGTAGTGATGAGCGACGTCGTCAACCTGACCGCCGCCCAGCTCGGCGAGGCCATCCGCGGGGGCGAGGTGACCTCGGAGGAGGCCACCACCGCCTACCTGGACCGGATCGAGGCCGTGGACGGCGATATCAGCGCCTTCCTGCACGTGCACCGCGAGACCGCCCTGGCCCAGGCCCGCGCGGTGGACGCCCGCCTCGCCGCCGGTGAGGAGCTGGGCCCGCTCGCCGGTGTGCCGATCGCCCACAAGGACGTGTTCACCACCAAGGACATGCCCACCACCGCCGCCTCCAAGATCCTGGAGGGATGGCAGCCGCCCTACGACGCCACCGTCACCGCGCGTCTGCGCGAGGCAGGTCTGGTCATCCTGGGAAAGACCAACATGGACGAGTTCGCCATGGGCTCCTCCACGGAGAACTCCGCCTACCAGGTCACCCGCAACCCGTGGGACACCGACCGCATCCCGGGCGGCTCCTCCGGAGGCTCCTCCGCGGCCGTGGCCGCCTTCGAGGCGCCCCTGGCCACCGGCACCGACACCGGCGGATCCATCCGCCAGCCCGCCGCCGTGTGCGGCCTGGTCGGCGCCAAGCCCACCTACGGCGGCGCCTCCCGCTACGGGGTGATCGCCTTCGCCTCCTCCCTGGACACGCCGGGCCCGTTCGCGCGCAACGTGCTCGACGCCGCCCTGCTGCACGAGGCCTTCTCCGGACACGACCCGCACGACTCCACCTCCATCGACGCCCCGGTCCCGCCGGTCGTGGACGCCGCCCGCCTGGGCGACGTCGAGGGCCTACGTGTGGGCGTGGTCCGGGAGCTGGACAGCGACGGTTTCCAGCCGGGCGTGCGCCAGCGCTTCCACGAGACCCTGGAGCTGCTGGAGTCCCTCGGTGCGAAGACCGTCGAGCTGTCCTGCCCGAGCTTCGACGCCGCCCTGTCGGCGTACTACCTCATCGCGCCCAGCGAGTGCTCGTCCAACCTGGCCAGGTTCGACGCCATGCGCTACGGCCTGCGGGTGGGCGACGACGGCACGCGCAGTGCCGAGGAGGTCATGTCGCTGACCCGCGCCCAGGGATTCGGCCCCGAGGTCAAGCGCCGCGTCATGCTGGGCACCTACGCCCTGTCGAGTGGCTACTACGACGCCTACTACGGCAGTGCCCAGCAGGTGCGCACGCTGATCAAGCGCGACTTCGACGCGGCGTTCGAGAACGTGGACGTGCTGGTCTCGCCGACCACGCCGACCACGGCCTTCCCCCTCGGGGAGCGCTCCGATGACCCGGTGGCCATGTACCTGGCCGACCTGTGCACGATCCCGTCCAACCTGGCCGGGAACGCGTCGCTGTCGGTGCCGTGCGGCCTGGCCCCGGAGGACGGCCTGCCCGTCGGCTTCCAGATCATGGCCCCGCCACTGGCCGACGACCGCACCTACCGGGTCGCGGCCGCGGTCGAGCGCGCGCTGGATGAGCGCGACGGCGCCCTGCTGGCCCGCAGCCCCTACGCGGTCGGCCAGTAGGGACCGCGAGTCCGGAGGTACCCCGAGTGCCCGTCGCCCCGACAGGGGCGGCGGGCACTCGGGTCCTCCCCGCCCGGTGCCGCGAACGGAAGAGGCTAACCGGAGGTCGAGGCGGACCTGCGCCTGCGGGCCAGGTAGACCAGTCCGGCGCCACCGGCCAGGGCGGCCACGCCCACCACGGCCAGTACGGCCACGGCGGGACCGGTCAGGGCCAGCGGCCCGCCGCCGCCCGGGGCCGCGGCGGCGTCGAGGGGGTCGGCGGGTTCCCCGGCGGGCTCGATGGGGGGCGGTGTGCCGCCCCGCTCGTCCCAGACCGCGGTCACCGTCTCCGAAACCGGGATCTCGCTGTCCTGGGCGGTGATCAGGGTCTGCGTCGGGTCGTCCGCCTCCTCGCCCTTGAACAGGCGGCCGGTCTGGACGGTGGCCTCGGTCTCCAGGGTGAGGACGGCCTCGCCCGCCGGTGCGTCGGCGGGGACGGAGAAGCCGACGGTGTCGCCGTCGTCGACCTCGGTGACGGCTTCGCCGGTCTCGACGTCGACCAGTTCCACACCCTCGGGGGCGTTCGGGGCCACCGGGATATCAGCGGTGCTGGTCTCCACGGTGAACTCGCCGACGGTCTCGCCGGCCAGCCCGGAGGCCTGGTCCGGGCTGACGGTCAGCGCCGACCCCGGCTCGTTGGGGGCCGCCTCGGCGCTGTCCACCAGGTGCTCGTAGAGCCGGACGACGTTGTGCGCGATGACCTCCCCCTCCGCCTGCGGCCCCTGTTCGACCTCGTCCAGGTCCAGGCCGTTGCTGAAGTGCCAGATCGCGGCCTGGGTGGCGGTCAGCGCCTCGGCCTCGTCCACGGCGGCGATGCCGGTCTCCCGGCGCAGCTCCTGGATACCGACCACCGGGTAGGAGTTCAGCAGGATCCAGTGCACCTTGCCGGGCTCGGCGAAGTCGCCCCTGCCGGGGTAGTTGGTCCACAGGTCCTCGCGGTACCAGGAGTCGCCGACGATGCCGGTCCGAAAGTCGATGCAGTAGGTGGTCAGGCGCTGGCCGCCCTCCAGGACCACGTTGAACGTGCTGGTCGTGGTGTAGGCCTCGCCCCGCATGGTGATCGCGTGGCCGTGCTCGGCGACACCGGTGTACTGGCCGCGCACCGACCCCTGGTAGGGCTCGGCTCCGGCAGTGACAGGTGCGGCGGCCGCGGCCGGAGCGGCGGCCAGGCCGACGGCGAGCAGCGCGGCCGCGGTGGCGGCACCGGCTGACGGAAGGGGGCGTCCGGCTCCGGAGGCAGGGGGGAGGTGCACGTGCGTCACGTCTCTTCTCGGGGTCTCACCGTGCTGACAGGAAGGGCCCGGCCGGGTGGTGCGGCGGACGGGAACGGGGGAGGAGGGCTCCGGGGAGGCGCGGTGCCTGGCGGGAACGCGTCCTCGCGTGCCCCGGGCGTGGACGTAGGGCGTGGTACCCGGCTGATGCTAATGATCGGCCCGGGCCCCTCCAACCCGTTTCGGCACAACGGCCTCCCCGGTGTCCGGTACCGGACACCGTGACAACCAGACCGGCCCGGTGGGCGACACGGCGAAGGGCCCGTTCCCGTGGTCTCCCACGGGAACGGGCCCTCAGGCACCGCCGTACTCGGACGGCCGGGAGGGGTTTAGCCCTCCAGGTCCGCGGAGTTGCTGGCCTTGCGCTTGCGGCTCAGGTAGATGGCGCCGCCACCGGCGCCCAGGGCCGCCACACCGGCCGCGACCAGGCCGGCGAGCGCGCCACCGGTCACCGGCAGGGTCGGCTCGTTCTGGTCGTCGGCAGGCTTGCTCGGCTCGGGGCTGGGCTTGTCGCCGTCGTCACCGTCGTCGTCGCCGTCGTCCTTGCCGTCGTCGTCCTTGCCGTCGTCCTTGTCGTCGTCGCCGTTGTCCTTGTCGCCGTCGTCGCCGTCGTCGCCGTCGTCGCCGTCGTCGCCGCCGTCATCTTCGCCCGCGCCCCAGGAGGCGGAGGCGGAGGCGGAGACGGTGGTCTCGCTGTCCTCGGCGGTGATCAGGGTCTGGGTCTCGACGTCCTCGCCCTGGAACAGGCGTCCCGCGAAGACCGTGGCGCTGGCGGTCAGGGTGAATCCGGCCTGACCCGCCTCGGCGCCCTCGGGGACGGAGAAGCCGAGGACGTCGCCGTCCTTGACGGTCTCGACGAGCTCGCCGTTCTCGGCGTAGACCAGCTCGACACCCTCGGGGGTCTCGGCGGCCTCCGTGAGCTTGAGCTCTTCGGCGTTGGTGCCGACGGTGAACTCGCCGACGATCTCCCCGGCCGTACCCTCGGCCTCGCCCGGCTCGATGCTCACGGCGGGAGCGGGCTCGTCCAGGGGGGCGGCGCTTTCCACCAGGTGGTCGTAGAGCGCCTGGATCTTGTCCTCGTGGGCCTTCTCGTCACGCTCGTACGCGACACCCTGGAGCTCGCTGCCGTTGCTGAAGTGCCAGATCGCGGCCTGGGTGGCGGCGATCGCCTGCTTCTCCTCCAGCCTGTTGACCCCGATCTCGGAGGCCAGGACGCTCAGGTCCTGGCTGGGGTAGGAGTTCTGGAGGATCCAGAGCACCTTGCCGGACTGGGCCTCGAAGTCGCCCTTGCCGGGGTAGTCCGCCCAGGCGCCCTCGACATAGGGAACCGAGGCCATCTCATGCTCAGGCGGGATGTTGGTGTGCAGGTCGATGCAGTAGGTCCTGAGGGTGCCGCCGTCCTCGGCCAGGTTCAGGTCGAACAGGCTGGTGCCCGATCCTTCCGAGCCCTTCATGTCGACGGAGATACCGGAGGTGGCCGTCTGGTCGTAGGAGGCGCGGGTCGGTGAGCCGTCCGGCTCCGCGGCGGCGGGAGCGGCGGCCAGGCCGAAGGCCAGGAGCGCGGCGGCGGAGGCGGCGAAGCCGGTGCGTCCGACGGTGCGGGGGAGCGAGGAATTACTCAAATCGTGTCCCGGTGTGTTCTAGGGGTAACCGGATAGGGGTGCCATCCGCCCACGGGGCTTCGAGGAGCCGAGAGGGCGGAAGCGATGACCACGGCGTGGCGGTGACCGGGAACCGGTACCGCCTTGTGCGTTCGTCCGTTCCGGGAGGTCACCACGTCTGGTTCGGGGGGCGTGGCGCCGTGTGGGGTGGGCGCGATCATCCGGAGTGGCTCACTGTGACGCGGGAACGGGCCGCTTCGCCGTGGTGTGCCAACGCCCGCTTGATACTAGCGATCCCCTTCGCTGCTTCCAACCCGATTCGCGAAAAATGTGACCTATACGGCCCGGAAAAAATTTCTGCGCAGCCAGGCCAAATTGTGGCCATAAGTCACGCAACCAAAGGCTGTGTTGCGCGTCGGAATTCGGGCTCAGCCGTGTCGCTTGCGGCCCAGAACCAGGATGATCAGGCCGGATACCACCAGAGCGCCAGCTATGACCAGCAGCCCCGACAGCCAGGTGCCGGTGCGAGCCAGATCATCATCGGGGATTCGGTCCTCCGCTTCAGCGGATACCTCCTCCTCCGTAGCGGTCTCCTGGTCGGCCTCGCCGAGCACGGGTGGCTCTCCCTCCGGAGAGGCCCCGGAAGTCTCCCCGGCGTCCGGCTCCTCGGTCTGCACCGGATGCCAGGTGAAGGTCGCGGTGGTCGAACTCGTCGCCGTACTCGCCTCCGCGGTCACCAGGGGCCGGGTGCGCACGCCGTCCCGCCCGGTGAACAGGCGCCCCTCGGGCAGCGGCACGTCCTGGCCTCGTACACGCAGGGTCGCCACGCCCGCCGGGACCGAGGGGTCCACATCCAGGAAGAGTTCCTCGCCGTCGCGCGTCTGCGTCACCTGCTCGCCGTCCCCGTCGACCAGCCACGACGCCGGTGCGCCGCGCACCGAGACCCCCAGCGGGCCCGACCCCGAGCTGTGCACGCTCAGCGGCCCCAGCGGTTCCTCGGGGGCGATCGCCTCCACGTGTGCCGGCACCACCTCCAGGGACTGGGCGACGGTGTTGTCGGCCGCCGTCGCGCTCTCCTCCACCAGGTGGTCGTACAGGGCGACGACCGCGGCGTCGTTGGCCTCACGGTCCGGCTCCGCCCCGTCCAACACGTGCCACAGGGCCGCCTGGGTGCCCGCGATCGCCTGGCGCTCGTCCAGCTGGGACAGGTCCGCCGTCTCCGCGAGGCCGGGCAGGTCGACCGTCGGATAGGAGTGGGAGACGATCCAGTTCGCCTGGTCGGGGGCGTCCGTTTCGCCGGGGATCTCGGTCCACTGCGGACTGTCCGACCACGCTGACTCCACGTAGGCGGTACGCGGGTGCACCGCCTCGTCGGAGACCGCTGTGTAGGCCCGCACGGAGTCCTGGTCGGCCACACGTAGGCTGAACAGCGCGGTGTCGGCCTCCCTGCCGTCAGCGAGGACGAGGACCGCGCCCTCGACGGGGTCGCGGTCCACACGTGAGAAGTCGTCGGCGCTCGCCGCGGGGGCGCCAACCAGGGTGCCGGTCAGGGCGGCAGAGGAAAGCAGCGCGGCGCACCGACGCAGGATGCCGGACATGCTCTTGCGCTCCAGTGCGAAGGTGGCGGCCATGGTGGACCGATCGGCGAAATGGTCTTCTCGGGCCCCCAAGACTAACGGTTCGCCTCCCCGGGACGCCGGAACTTACCGCGACAGCGGCCCAATCGTGTACGGGCTGTGATGTGGGGTAACCCTTCCGTGTCCCGGGCGCGGGCACTCCACCCCCTCACGCTCGGTAGGCTGAGCTGGAAGGTATGTCCTCTACGGAAACGGGTTTGCGGCGATGGCCCACGCGGTAACTCCTAGCCCTGCCACGAACAGCGGTCCTGCGCCGGTGGACTACGAGCAGGCGCTGACCAAATACGAGCCCGTGCTCGGCCTGGAGACCCACATCGAGCTGGGTACCGCCTCCAAGATGTTCTGCTCCTGCCCCACCGGGTTCGGCGCCGAGCCCAACACGCAGGTGTGTCCGGTCTGCCTGGCCATGCCCGGTTCGCTGCCGGTCGTCAACGAGAAGGCGGTCGAGGGCGCCATCCGTCTGGGCCTGGCGCTGAACTGCTCCGTCGCCCCCTGGGGCCGGTTCGCCCGGAAGAACTACTTCTATCCGGACATGCCGAAGAACTACCAGATCTCCCAGTACGACGAGCCGATCTGTGTCGACGGCCACCTCGACGTCACCGTCGACACCCCCGACGGCCCGCGTGACTTCCGCGTGGAGGTCGAGCGTGTCCACATGGAGGAGGACACGGGCAAGACCTCCCACGTGGGAGGGGCCACCGGCCGTATCCACGGCGCCGACCACTCCATCGTCGACTACAACCGCGCGGGTATCCCGCTGCTGGAGATCGTCACCAAGCCCATCGCCGGCACCGGCGAGCTGGCACCCATGGTCGCCCGCGCCTACGCGGCCGAGCTGCGCGACCTGGTCCGCTCCCTGGGCATCTCCGACGTGCGCATGGAGGAGGGCTCCATGCGCTGCGACGTCAACGTCTCGATCAACGAGCGCGGCGCCGCCGAGTGGGGCACCCGGAGCGAGACCAAGAACGTCAACTCACTGCGCTCGGTCGAGCGGGCCGTGCGCTCGGAGATCGAGCGCCAGGCCGGCGTGCTCGACTCCGGGGAGAGGGTCGTGCTGGAGACCCGCCACTTCCAGGAGAACACCGGTCGCAGCATCTCCGGCCGCTCCAAGGAGGAGGCACAGGACTACCGGTACTTCCCGGACCCCGACCTGGTCCCCGTCGCCCCCTCCGACGAGTGGGTGGAGGAGCTGCGCGCCACCCTGCCCGAGCTGCCCGCCGCCAAGCGCGCCCGGGTCCGCGCCGAGTGGGACCTCACCGACACCGAACTGCGCGACCTGGTCAACGCCGACGCCATCGAACTGGTCGAGGCGACCGTGGTCGAGGGAGCCCCGTCGGCCGAGGCCCGCAAGCTGTGGCTGAACGAGCTGTCCCGCCGCGCCACCGAGCAGGAGGTGGAGCTGGGCGCCCTGCCCATCACCCCCTCCCAGGTCGCCCGGATCATCGCCCTGGTCGCCGAGGGCACGCTCACCAACAAGCTCGCCCGCCAGGTGGTGGAGGGCGTGCTGGCCGGTGAGGGCGAGCCCGACGCCGTGGTCGAGGCCCGCGGCCTGAAGGTGGTCAGCGACGACGGCGCGCTCGGCGCGGCCGTGGACGAGGCCATCGCCGGCAACCCCGACGCCGCCGACAAGGTGCGCGGCGGCAAGGTCGCCGCGGCCGGTGCCCTGGTGGGCGCCGTCATGAAGGCGACCCGGGGGCAGGCCGACGCGGGCCGCGCCCGTGAGCTCATCCTGGAGAAGCTCGCCGCGAGCTGATCCCCGCCCCTTCCTCCGAGGACGTCCTCACGTCCTCGGAAGGGGCGGTCCCGCCTTGCCCTCCCTCGGAGGCGGGCCCGCGGAGGGCGGCGCGGTGCCGCCCTCCGCGGGCCGTCCCCGGCCGGATCCGTGCCCGCGGGAGGTTCCCCGCCGCCCGGGTGCGCCGGGCCACGGCGCGTCGGGACGATCAGCGGACGAGTAGCGCGAAACGGTCACGCCGGGTGAGGTTCCGTCGTCATCTCTCATCCGGTCCTCAATCGCTGTGTGACCTTGGTTGCGTAGGGTTGCGACGCATGGGGGCGTGTGCGGTCCCTCGGTCCGTTCCCGCCACCAGCTCGTCCCAGTCCCGCGAGATCCTGGGCGACAGATGCGGTGCCATGATGCTGTGCCGCGCCCGGACTCCAATGACGCGAGGTGGGTGCTCCATGTCCGAGGAGAGAGCATGACAACGGCCGAACGCCGCGTCGGCCGCGGCGCGCCCACCGGCAAGCCGGTGATGGGGAGCCGGGCACGTCGCCTGTGGGCTGTCGCCCTGGGCGTGTTGTTCCTGCTCTACGTCGCGGGAACGTTCGTCCCCTCGGGGGACGTCAGCGTGACCGCAGAGTTCGGCGAGTGGCCGATGTCCGTCGCGGCCGGGGCCGCCGGACTGTCCCTTCTCTACGCCGCGCGCCGCTGGGCGGCCACCGGCGCCGACCGGGACGCCCGCGCCGACGGCGCGGACGGATCCGCCGCCCTGCGGCACCTCGGTTTCGCCTCGCTCGCCTGGTGCGCGGGTGGCGTCACTCACGGTTTGACCCGTCTGTTCAGTTCCGGATCGGTCCTGTCTCTTACCCTCGGTGACCTTTTCTCCCTCGCCGCCCTGCCACTCTTCGTGGTCGGCTTCACCAAGTTCGCCCCCTGGCCCGGCGGCGTCCGGACCGCGGTACGGCACGTCACCGACAGCTACGTGTGCGCCGCCGCGGTGTTCTCCGTGGTGTGGCTGCTGCTGTTCTCCCCGCTCTACCGGGAGCTGGGCGAGGGCGCCGGGTCCCTCGGCTTCGCACTGGTCTACCCGGTCGCCGACATCGTCGTGCTCTGCCTGCTCATACCGCTGGTGTTCATGTCGCCGCACAGCACGCGGCGCGCGGTGCTGGTGGCGATCAGCGCGCTCGTCGTCATCGCCGGCGCGGACATGGTCGGCGCGCTCACCCGGCTGACCGGCCCGCCCGTGGCCGGTGGGATCGAGCACCCGGTGAAGTTCCTGGGCTTCGCCCTGCTCGGAGCACTGCCCTGGCTGGTGGAGCACCGGCCGGGCACGGACCCGCGCCGTATCACCGGCCGGGGCCTGTACCGGTTCGCGCCAGAGCTCGCCGCGATCGGCGCGGTGCTCGTCGCCGCACTGGTGCTCACCGTGGCCGGGATACGCCTGCCCGGGGTGGCGCCGGTGCTGCCGCTGGCCGCCGGCACAGCCGTCGTGGTGCTGTTGGTGCGCATGATGGGCATGCTGGAGGAGAACGCCACCCTGTCCCGCATGGTGCGCAACCGCGAGGGGCACTTCCACGAGCTGGCGCGCAACAGCGGCGACGTCATCCTGGTCCTGGACAGGGACGGGGGCGTGAACTACGTCAGCCCGGGTACGGCCGAGGCCTTCGGCTACCGGCTCGACGACGTGCTCGCCGCGCCCGTCACCGCGCTCATCCACCCCGAGGACCTGGGCCGTACCAAGGCGGTCACCGACCTGTTCACCGATCGCGGTACCCAGGGCGTGCACATGCGGCTGCGGGTCCGCGCGGCCGACGGGACCTGGCGGCACACCGAGTCGACGATCTCGCTGTACGAGCAGCCGGGCGAGCCCGACCGGCTGCTGGTGACCACCCGCGACATCAGTGCGCAGGTGGCGCTACAGGACGAGGTGGAGCACCTGACCTTCCACGACGGCGTGACCGGGCTGCCCAACCGCGCCTACCTGGAGGAGAGGGCCAGCGACGTGCTGGCGCACCGGGCGATGAGCGAGGACCCTCCCGGGGACGTCGCGGTGATCTTCCTGGACCTGGACGGGTTCACGGCGGTCAACGACTCCGCCGGACACGTGCGCGGCGACCACCTGCTCGGCCAGGCGGCCCGCAGGCTGCGCGGCGAGGTGGAGTCCGACGCGACCCTGGCGCGCTGGGGCGGCGACGAGTTCGCGGTCCTGATCGAGGACGTACCCAGGGCCCAGCGGGTGGTGGACCTGGCCGAGCGGCTGGGGCGGGTGATCGCCTCCGAGCCGTTCCAGGTCGCCGACCGCGACATCCTGCTGACCGCCAGCATCGGCGTGGCCTTCGCCGAACCGGCCATCGACAGCGGCGAGCTGCTGCGCAACGCCGACGTGGCGATGACCCGGGCCAAGGAGCGCGGGGCCGGCCACGTGGAGGTCTACGCCGCGCACATGCACGACACGGTGGTCTCGCGCCTGGAGTTGCAGATACGGCTGCGCCGGGCGCTGGCCGACGGCGAGTTCTTCCTGGAGTACCAGCCGGTCGTGGACCTGGGCAGCTCCCAGGTGACCTCGGTGGAGGCGCTGGTGCGCTGGAACCGCGACGACGAGACGGTGGGGCCGGACACGTTCATCGGCGCGGCCGAGGAGTCGGGGCTGATCGTGCCGCTGGGCGAGCGGATCCTGCGCGAGGCCTGCGAGAAGGTCGCGGTGTGGCGGATCTCGGACTGGGACATCGGCCTGTCGGTGAACCTCTCGGTGAAGCAGGTGCTGTCGCCTCGTTTCGTGGAGACGGTGGCGGGTGTCCTCACCGAGACGGGCCTGCCCGCCGAGGTGCTCACGCTGGAGGTCGACGAGGAGGTCCTGCTCGACGACCGGGGCGAGGCCGTGCAGCGCCTGGGGGAGCTGCGCGAACTGGGCGTGCGGTTGGCCATCGACGACTACGGGATGGGCTACGCGTCCCTGGCACACCTGCGCAGGCTGAGCGTGGACGCGATCAAGATCGACCCGTCGTTCGTGGCGGATCTGGGCCGCGACGACACGGTCACGCTGCTCACGCACACGATCATCCAGCTGGGACGCGACCTGGGCGTGCAGGTGGTGGCCGAGGGCATCGAGCGTCCCGAACAGCTGGAGCAGCTGCGCGCCATGGGCTGCGACCACGGCCAGGGCTTCCTGGTGGCCCGCCCGATGGCCGCGAGCGGCGTGGAGTCGCTCGTCGGCGGCGAGGCCGGGGCCAGCCTCTAAGGCGTGAGCGGCCACGCGCCCGACAGCGATGATCTTGCCCGTAGCGGCAGTCTCGACCGCTTGGGGTCGAGTGGTTGTTGCAACGAGGAACTTGTTGAGGGCCTCGGCTGGCGTAGCCCAGCCCAGGGTCTGACGGGGACGGCCGTTGAGCTCGGCGGCCCCCCGCGGGCTCTGCCCGCCCGGTGTTCCACACCGTGGACACCGTTCGTGCGCCCTGTGTCGTGCGTTACACGCTGTGGTGGCTCTTTCTCGCGTTTGTCCAGTTCAGAGGACCTTCCGTGTCTGTGCGTACAGTCGCATCCTGGCATTCCCGTCTTGAATGCTGAGACAATATGCCGTTCTTGTTGACGGACGACCTCCCTGTCGGCCAATGTTGGGAGCGTGAAGAGCAACTCCCTGATTCTCGTACTTGGTCGGCGCGCAGCCCGCTGAGTTTCTTCTGCTGCGCGCCACCCCTCAACCGCCACCGGGCGGTGGGGGTTTTTTTATTGCCAGACCCAGAATCCGGACCCACCATGCCAGAGCCCCCGTGCAGCTCTGGACCCTCGCTGAAGGATCTTGAGATGACCGAGCAGATGACCGGCGCCCAATCGCTGATCAGGTCGCTGGAGCAGGTCGGCGTAGACACTGTCTTCGGGATTCCCGGCGGCGCCATCCTCCCGGCCTACGACCCCCTCTACGACTCGGCCGGGGTACGCCACATCCTCATGCGCCATGAGCAGGGAGCCGGTCACGCCGCCGAGGGCTACGCCTACGCCACCGGACGCCCCGGCGTGTGCATGGCCACCAGCGGCCCCGGGGCCACCAACCTGGTCACCCCGCTCGCCGACGCCCACATGGATTCGGTCCCGATGGTCGCCATCACCGGCCAGGTCGCCTCCCCGATGATCGGTACCGACGCCTTCCAGGAAGCTGACATCTGCGGCATCACCATGCCGATCACCAAGCACAACTTCCTGGTCAAGGACGTCCGCGACATCCCGCGCACCATCGCCGAGGCCTTCCACATCGCCTCCAGCGGCCGCCCCGGGCCCGTCCTGGTCGACATCTCCAAGGACGCCCTACAGAACACCGCCGACTTCGTCTGGCCCGAGCGCCTCGACCTGCCCGGCTACCGCCCGGTCACCAAGCCCCACGGCAAGCAGGTCCGCGAG
This sequence comes from Nocardiopsis sp. TRM 82005, assembly GCF_056312425.1. Taxonomy (NCBI): domain Bacteria; kingdom Bacillati; phylum Actinomycetota; class Actinomycetes; order Streptosporangiales; family Nocardiopsidaceae; genus Nocardiopsis; species Nocardiopsis sp. TRM 82005. The sequence continues at coordinate 159,727 of NZ_JBWDTQ010000015.1, read as the reverse complement.
GCCGCCCGCATGATCGCCGAGGCCCGGTGCCCCGTGCTCTACGTCGGCGGCGGCGTCCTGCGCGCCGGTGCCTCCGCCGAGCTGCGCGTCCTGGCCGAGCTCACCGGCGTCCCCGTGGTCACCACCCTGATGGCCCGCGGCGTCTTCCCCGACAGCCACCCGCAGTCCGTGGGTATGCCCGGCATGCACGGCGACGTCGCCGCCGTCGGAGCCCTACAGAAGGCCGACCTCGTCGTCGCCCTGGGCGCACGCTTCGACGACCGGGTCACCGGCCGCCTGGACAGCTTCGCCTCCGGCGCCAAGATCGTCCACGCCGACATCGACCCCGCCGAGATCTCCAAGAACCGCCACGCCGACGTGCCCATCGTCGGCGACTGCCGCGAGGTCCTCGCCGATCTGGTCGTGGCCGTGCGCGCCGACCAGGAGAAGGGGAGCCAGGGCGACTACGAGGGATGGTGGCAGCAGCTCAACCGCCTGCGCACCACCTACCCCAAGGGCTACGAGGACCCCGGGGACGGCAGCCTGTCTCCGCAGGCCGTCATCGAGCGCCTGGGCAAGCTCGTCGGCCCGGAGGCGACCTACGTCGCGGGTGTCGGCCAACACCAGATGTGGGCCGCCCAGTTCGTCGAGTACGAGCGTCCCGGCTCCTTCATCAACTCCGGCGGCCTGGGCACCATGGGCTTCTCCGTGCCCGCCGCGCTCGGCGCCAAGGCGGGGGACCCCGACCGCGCGGTGTGGGCGGTCGACGGTGACGGCTGCTTCCAGATGACCAACCAGGAACTGGCCACCTGCGCCATCGAGGGCATCCCGATCAAGGTCGCCGTGATCAACAACGGCAACCTGGGCATGGTCCGCCAGTGGCAGACCCTGTACTACGAGGGCCGCTACTCCAACACCGACTTGCAGACCTCCCCGCGAGACGAGAAAGTCCGCATTCCCGACTTCGTCCGCCTCGCGGAAGCGTACGGTTGTGTCGGCCTGCGCTGCGAGCGGGCCGAGGACATCGACGCCACCATCGAGAAGGCCATGGCGATCGATGACGCTCCCGTCGTCGTGGACTTCACCGTCAACCACGACGCCATGGTCTGGCCGATGGTCGGTCCCGGCGTCAGCAACGACCACATCCAGTACGCGCGCGACATGGCGCCGAACTGGGAACACGAGGACTAAGAGGAGAAGGCCGAACCACCATGAGCAGTCACACGCTTTCCGTTCTGGTGGAGGACACCCCGGGTATCCTCGCCCGTGCCTCCTCCCTCTTTTCCCGCCGCGGCTTCAACATCGACTCGCTCAGTGTCAGCACCACCGAGTACCCAGGACTGTCCCGGATGACAATCGTGGTCAACTGCGACCTCCACCCCTTGGAGCAGGTGACCAAACAGCTCAACAAGCTGGTCAACGTCGTCAAGATCGTGGAGATGGACACCACCGCGTCGGTCCGGCGCGAGCTGCTGCTCGTCAAGGTCAAGGCCGACGCGTCGAGCCGCACCCACGTGCTACAGACGGCCGAGCTGTTCCGCGCGGACGTCGTGGACGTCAGCCCGGACGTCGTCGTCATCGAGGCCACCGGCGACCCCGAGAAGCTCGATGCTCTGGTCAGGAACCTGGAGCCGTTCGGTATTCGGGAACTCGTCAAATCAGGGCTGGTCGCCCTGGGGCGCGGGCCCCGGTCGATCGCCGACCGCTCCCTCCGCGCAGTCGAGCGCAGCGCGTAGGACCTTCGGGGCCCGGACACGGCCGGGCCCCGCACCGCGTCCCCACGAAATCTCAGAAAACAGGAGTAACCCCAAGTGGCAGCACAGATGTACTACGACGACGCCGCGGACCTCTCGCTCATCCAGGGCAAGAAGGTCGCCGTGATCGGTTACGGCAGCCAGGGGCACGCCCACGCGCTGTCGCTGCGCGACTCGGGCGTGGACGTGCGGATCGGCCTCGGCGAGGGGTCCAAGAGCCGCGCGAAGGCCGAGGAGGAGGGGCTGCGCGTCCTCACCCCCGCGGAGGCCACCCGCGAGGCCGACGTCATCATGATCCTGGTCCCCGACCACATCCACCGGGACCTGTACGCGGCCGAGATCGCGCCGAACCTGGAGGCGGGCAACGCCCTGTTCTTCGGCCACGGCTTCAGCATCCGCTACGACCTCGTCACCCCGCCCGAGGGCGTGGACGTCGCGATGGTCGCCCCCAAGGGCCCGGGCCACCTGGTCCGCCGCCAGTACGAGGACGGGCGCGGCGTGCCCTGCCTGGTCGCGGTGGAGAAGGACGCCAGCGGGCAGGCCTGGGACCTGGCGCTGTCCTGGGCCAAGGGCATCGGCGGCACCAGGGCCGGGGTCATCAGGACCACCTTCACCGAGGAGACCGAGACCGACCTGTTCGGTGAGCAGACCGTGCTCTGCGGCGGCACCGAGGAGCTGGTCAAGGCCGGTTTCGCCACCCTGGTCGAGGCGGGATACCAGCCCGAGATCGCCTACTTCGAGTGCTTGCACGAACTCAAGCTGATCGTCGACCTCCTGTACGAGGGCGGCATCTCCAAGATGAACTGGTCGGTCTCGGACAACGCCGAGTACGGTGGCTACACCCGCGGCCCGCGCCTGATCACGGACCAGACCCGCCAGGAGATGCGCAAGATCCTCGGCGAGATCCAGGACGGCTCCTACGCCAAGGAGCTCATGGACGAGTTCGACGCCGGCCAGCCGACCTTCACCAAGCGCCGCGAGGCCGAGCAGAACGAGCAGATCGAGAAGGTGGGTGCTGAGCTGCGCCCCCTGATGAGCTGGCTCAAGGCCTAGGCTGCGCCTCTTTGGGGGCTCCGCTTCGCTTCGTCCCGTGTTCGGGCGCCTGTAGGGCGGGAGCCTTCGGGTTCTTCGGTGTGACGGCTCGTTCCTCGCAGTCCCACCTACGAACCCTCCAGAACCCCGCCGACGCCCGAACGACACCCCCACGGGGCGAGCGAGCACGCACCAGCCAGGTTCAGGGAACCCGGTGAACCGCGTGGGGGCAGGTGGTCAGGCCACCTGCCCCCATCGGTTCCCTACCCGGGCAGTAGACTTAAGACCGGCCGTCACCCCCGATCCGGGCAGTGCCAACCACCTGCGCGATCGGGTCGCACCACCCGAAAAGGAACCGTTGTGCCCAAACCCGCCGTACTCGTAGCGGAAAAGCTCTCGCCCGCCGGAATCGCGCTGCTCGAAGAGGACTTCGAGGTGCGTCACGTCGACGGCGCCGACCGGTCCCAGCTCCTCCCCGCCCTCGCTGACGTCGACGCCCTGATCGTACGCAGCGCGACCCAGGTGGACGCCGAGGCGCTGGCCGCGGCCTCCCGCCTACAGGTGGTCGCCCGGGCCGGCGTCGGTCTGGACAACGTGGACGTGGACGCGGCCACCAAGGCCGGTGTCCTGGTGGTCAACGCACCGACCTCCAACATCATCAGCGCGGCCGAGCAGGCCATCAACCTGCTGCTGGCCAGCGCCCGCAACACCGCCCCGGCGCACAACGCGCTGATCAACGGCGAATGGAAGCGGTCCAAGTACACCGGCGTCGAACTGTACGAGAAGACCGTCGGCGTGGTCGGCCTCGGCCGCATCGGCGCCCTGGTCGCGCAGCGCCTGTCCGCCTTCGGCACCAAGGTCATCGCCTACGACCCCTTCGTTCAGCCCGCCCGCGCGGCCCAGATCGGCGTGGAGATGGCCACGCTCGACGAGCTGCTGGAGCGCTCGGACTTCATCACCATCCACCTGCCCAAGAACAAGGACACGCTGGGCCTGATCGGTGACGAGGCACTGAACAAGGTCAAGCCCAACGTGCGCGTCATCAACGCCGCGCGCGGTGGCATCCTCGACGAGGACGCGCTCTACCGTGCCCTCAAGGACGGCCGCGTGGCCGGTGCGGGCATCGACGTGTTCGCCAAGGAGCCGTGCACCGACAGCCCGCTCTTCGAGTTCGAGAACGTCGTGGTCGCCCCCCACCTGGGCGCCAGCACCTCCGAGGCCCAGGAGAAGGCGGGAACCCAGGTCGCCCGCTCGGTCAAGCTGGCCCTGTCGGGTGAGTTCGTCCCGGACGCGGTGAACGTGCAGGGCACGGGCGTGGCCGAGGAGATCAAGCCGGGCCTGCCGCTGACCGAGAAGCTCGGCCGCGTGTTCACCTCGCTCGCGGGCACGATCGCCAGCCGCATCGACGTCGAGGTGCGCGGCGAGATCGCCTCCCACGACGTCAAGGTCCTGGAGCTGGCCGCTCTCAAGGGCGTCTTCGCCGACGTCGTCGAGGACACCGTGACCTTCGTCAACGCCCCGCTGCTCGCCAAGGAGCGCGGCGTGGAGGTCAACCTCGTCACCAGTGACGACAGCAGCGACTGGCGCAACCTCATCACGGTCAGCGGCGTACTCGCGGACGGCACCCTCGTGTCGGTATCGGGCACCCTGACCGGCCCCCGCCAGGTCGAGAAGCTGGTGGAGATCAACAACTACACGATGGAGATCGGCCTGGCCGAGCACATGGTGTTCCTGTCCTACGAGGACCGCCCCGGCATCGTCGGCAAGGTCGGCGCCCTGCTCGGCGACGCGGGCGTCAACATCGCGGGCATGCAGGTCATCCGTGACAAGGAGGGCGGCAAGGCGCTGATCGCGCTCACAGTCGACTCCGCGGTGTCCGACGAGGTCCTCAGCTCGATCTCCGCCGAGATCAAGGCCGACATCAGCCGCCAGATCGACCTGGAGGACTAGTGTCCTGGCCGGAGGCGTCGCGGAGGCGGACCTGGAGGTCTCCTTCGCGATGATCCCGTGCTCATAGCGCGTCCCGACCCTCCAACCTCGCCGCGGGTACGGGACCACGCCGGGCGGTGCCGGACCGGAGCACTCGTTCAGGGGCTCCGCCCAGCGGACGGGGCCGCACACACGTCGTTTCCACGAAGTCCGTGGGAGCCGCGCGGTGCGGCCCCTTCGTGCTGTCCGGGGCCGGTTCGGGGCGGAGACCAGGGGAGACACGCGCTTGTCTCACATGATGGGAAAGCCTGGCCATATAGTTGGACATCCGATATTCTGAAGTCCTAGGAGTCAGCGGTACCCGGGCCCACCGTCCGGTGCCGCCGCCCGGCGCCGCATCCACCCCCACCGGGGACTGTGTAGGCGTCCCACGGCAGACGACCCGCCTGGGCGGGCTCCTTCCTCCGTGGACACCGTCGCCCACGTTCCGCGCTCCATCGCCGTTCGGCGGAATCCGCCCCGAGCTCCGGCAGCGCACACCGCGTAGAGCATCCAGCACCCGTGGCCGAGCCCTTCCCGGAACCGGTCGCGCAACGCATCCGGAGGATCACATGTACGACATGGTCGAGTACCCGTCCGCGCCCGACTCCCAGGACGAGATCAACCGCGCCTTGCAGGACGCGCTCAACCGCCGGTCCTGAACGGCCCGCTGGGGACCGGTCGCGTGACGCGCGCGGGCGGGCCGAAGGCGGGTCCGGCCGCGAGATGACGGCAGTCCGCCGGAGCGGTAGGGTTGTCTCATACAGTGTTCATCCTGGTCTCGCCATATGAGAACTAACCGGTGGGGCCGTGTCCGGATCAGAGGCAGTCCGTATGGCAGCGCGCACCGTGAAACTGGCGGTCATTCCCGGCGACGGGATCGGTCCCGAGGTCATCGCCGAGGGCCTCAAGGTGTTGGAGGCCGCGGCTTCCAAGCACGATCTCGCCATCGAGGCCACCGAGTACGAGCTGGGCGCCAAGCTCTGGCACCGCACCGGTGAGACCCTGCCCGACTCGGTCAGGTCCGAGCTGGCCGGACACGACGCCATCTACCTGGGCGCCGTCGGCGACCCGTCGGTGCCCAGCGGTGTCCTGGAGCGCGGGCTGCTGCTGCGCCTGCGCTTCGACTTCGACCACTACGTCAACCTGCGGCCCGTCCGCCTCTACCCGGGCGTGGACAGCCCCCTGGCGGGGGTGGGACCCGAGGACATCGACATGCTGGTGATCCGCGAGGGCACCGAGGGCCCCTACGCGGGCGCCGGGGGCGTCCTGCGCAAGGGCACCCCGCACGAGATCGCCACCCAGGACAGCGTCAACACCCGTTTCGGTGTCGAGCGCGTCGTCCGCTACGCCTTCGACAAGGCCGCCTCCCGCACGCGCAAGAAGCTCACCCTGGTGCACAAGGACAACGTCCTGGCCTTCTCCGGTGAGCTGTGGCAGCGCGTGGTCCGGGAGGTCGGAGCCGAGTACCCGCAGGTCACCGTGGACTACTGCCACGTCGACGCCGCGTCGATGTTCTTCGTCAACCAGCCCGCCCGCTTCGACGTGGTGGTCACCGACAACCTCTTCGGCGACATCATCACCGACATCGGCGCCGCCATCACCGGCGGCATCGGGCTGGCCGCCAGCGGGAACGTCAACCCCGACCGCTCCTTCCCCAGCATGTTCGAGCCCGTCCACGGCTCCGCGCCCGACATCGCGGGCCAGGGCAAGGCCGACCCCACCGCCACGGTGCTCTCGGCCGCCACCATGCTGGAGCACCTCGGAGCACCCGAGGCGGCCCGGCGGGTCGAGAACGCGGTCACCGCGGACCTCAAGACCCGCGCCCAGAGCGGCGCGGCCCGCTCCACCTCCGAGATCGGCGACGACCTCGCCGCGCGAGTAGCCGAGCAGGGCTGACGCCACGCGCCGAAAGCCCTGCCCTCCCACTTTTTCGAGGCGCGGCTGACGGCCCACCGAACCACCGCCGACGGGCGCGCCTGGAAGACCGGGCGCGCCCGTCGCCGTTCTCGTGTGAACCACTCCTGCCCTGGCACCGGGTGCGCTCTTCCGCCAAACTAGATTCCAGGTCGGCGGCGCTGCCGGCCTGATGCACCCGAGAGGACCACCGACACATGAACAACGACACCACCACAAGCGGGTTGGCGTTCGACATCCAGCTATCAGACGTGCGGAAGACCCCGCAGGAACGAGAGGCACTGCTGGAGAATCCGGGGTTCGGACAGGTGTTCACCGACCACATGGTGAGCATCCGCTACACCGAGGGGAAGGGGTGGCACGACGCGAAGCTGGAGCCGTACGGTCCGCTGAGCCTGGACCCGGCCACCGCGGCCCTCCACTACGCCCAGGAGATCTTCGAGGGCCTCAAGGCCTACCGGCACCCCGACGGATCGCTCTCCTCCTTCCGCCCCGAGGCCAACGCGGCCCGCTTCAACCGCAGCGCGGCGCGCATGGCGATGCCCGAGCTCCCCGAGGAGCTCTTCCTCAAGTCCATCGAGCTCCTCCTGGAGCACGACGGCGACTGGGTCCCGGACAAGGAGGGCTTCAGCCTGTACCTACGCCCGTTCATGGTCGCCACGGACGTCGGCCTGGGGGTCAACCACCCGTCCCGCTCCTACGTCTACCTGCTCATCGCCTCGCCGGTCGGCTCCTACTTCTCGGGCGGCGTCAAGCCGGTGACGGTGTGGCTGTCCAAGGACTACACGCGCGCCGCGCCGGGCGGCACGGGCTCGGCGAAGTTCGCGGGCAACTACGCGGCGAGCTTCCTGGCCCAGGCCCAGGCGGTCGAGAAGGGCTGCGACCAGGTGGTCTGGCTCGACGCCCGCGAGCACCACTGGGTCGAGGAGATGGGCGGCATGAACCTGTGGTTCGTGTTCGGCTCGGGCGAGAACGCGCGGCTGCGCACGCCCCCGCTGACCGGGACCCTGCTGCCCGGCATCACCCGCGAGTCGCTGCTGACCCTGGCCCCGGACCTGGGCATCCCGGCCGAGGAGGCGCCGATCTCCACTGACGAGTGGCGCGAGGCCGCCGAGTCCGGTGAGCTCACCGAGGCGTTCGCCTGCGGCACCGCGGCCGTGATCACCCCGGTCGGCCACGTCAAGAGCGACGACGGCGAGTTCACCGTCGGCGACGGCACCCCGGGCCCGGTCACCATGCGCCTGCGCGAGGAGCTGGTGGGCTTGCAGACGGGCCTGCGATCCGACAAGTACGGCTGGATCACCAGGTTCTAGGATGATCCCGCGGGCCGCCCGGACGGGATCCGGGCGGCCCGCCCCGCTGTCTCCGCCCCCACGTCCGCGACGGCCGCGGAGGCGCCTCCGGCGAGGCCGGAACCTCTGGCGGGACTTCGGAGCCCTCGCGGAAAGCGCCTGGTAGGGCACCGGATATGTCCGGTGTGAGAAATTCGCATCCCAAATGCTGGGACAATTGGCCGTTGAGCACCGGGAACTCCGTGAGCATGTGGCAAACTGACCTCATGCCGTCTCAGGTTCTCATTATCGTGAGGCGCGCTGGCTGAACACCGGACCTCGCCAGCGCGCTGACCTCTCGTGTCCACGAGGGGTCTTTTTTGTTGACGGGGCCCGGTCGGCCACACCACAGCATCCACCTTCGGGAGTTCCACCCATGAGGGACGACAGTTTCCACGTCTTCGACACCACGCTGCGCGACGGGGCCCAGCGCGAGGGGATCAACCTGCGGGTCTCCGACAAGCTGGCCATCGCGGCGCTGCTGGACGAGTTCGGGGTGGCCTTCATCGAGGGAGGGTGGCCGGGGTCGAACCCCAAGGACACCGAGTTCTTCCAGCGCGCTTCACAAGAGCTGACGCTGGAACACGCGCAACTCACCGCGTTCGGCGCGACCCGCCGTGCCGGTGTGCGGGCCGCCGACGACCCACAGGTGACCGCACTGCGCGACAGCGGCGCACCGGTCGTCACTCTTGTCGCCAAGAGTGACGACCGGCATGTCGAGCGCGCGCTGCGCACGACCCTCGACGAGAACCTCGCCATGATCGCCGACACGGTGTCCCACCTGCACGAACACGGCCAGCGCGTGTTCGTGGACTGCGAGCACTTCTTCGACGGATACCACCACAACCCCGATCACGCACTCGCCGTGGTCCGCACCGCCGCCGAGGCCGGGGCCGACGTCGTCGTCCTGTGCGACACCAACGGCGGCATGCTCCCCACGGACGTCACCCGCGTCGTCACCGAGGTCCGCGAGGCCACCGGCGCGCGCCTGGGCATCCACGCCCAGGACGACACCGGCTGCGCCGTCGCCAACACCCTCGCCGCCGTCGACGCGGGCGCCACCCACGTGCAGTGCACCGCCAACGGGTACGGCGAGCGGGTGGGCAACGCCAACCTGTTCTCCGTGACCGGCGCGCTCACCCTCAAGCAGGGCCGTGAGGTCCTCCCCGAGGGCTGTCTGGCCGAGATGACCCGCGTGGCCACCGCCATCGCCGAAATCGTCAACCTCGCCCCCGACACCCACCAGCCCTACGTGGGGGTGTCGGCCTTCGCCCACAAGGCCGGACTGCACGCATCGGCCATCAAGGTCGACCCCGACCTGTACCAGCACACCGACCCCGAGCTGGTCGGCAACAGCATGCGTATGCTCGTCTCCGACATGGCCGGGCGCGCCTCCATCGAGCTCAAGGCGCAGGAGCTGGGCCTGGACCTGTCCGGCGACCGCGCCCTGTCCGGCCGGGTCGTGGAGCGGGTCAAGGGCCTGGAGCTGGCCGGCTACAGCTTCGAGGCCGCCGACGCCTCCCTGGAACTGCTGCTGCGCGAGGAGCTGGGTGAGCCGGTCCGCTACTTCGACACCGAGTCCTGGCGGGTCATCACCGAGCGCCGTCCCCGGAGCGGCTCCAGCCCTCTGTCCAGCGACTACGAGAGCGTTACCGAGGCCACCGTCAAGCTGCGGGTCAAGGGCGAGCGCGTGATCGCCACCGCGGAGGGCAACGGCCCGGTGAACGCGCTGGACCGGGCGCTGCGCAACTCCATGGAGTTGGTCTACACCGCGCTGGCCGGGCTGGAACTGACGGACTACAAGGTCCGCATCCTGGAGGGCAGCTCCGGAACCAACGCCATCACCCGCATCCTCATCACCTTCAGCGACGGGACGGGGGAGTGGACCACGGTCGGCGTGGGCCCCAACGTCATCGACGCGTCATGGGTCGCACTCGAACAGGCAGTCGCCTACGGGCTGCTCCGGCAGGGCTACCCGCAGGGCTGAGGGAGCAAGCGGCCCCGCGGGGGTCCGCGAGTAAGGGAGCTCGCAGTGGCGCTTCGCCAACCCCCTGGGGCGGGCCATCACGCCCTCCACCCCCGCTGAACGGACCCCGGGCTCAGCCCTCGGGGTGGACCCAGCCGTTGCGCTCGCACCCCTGTAGGTCCAGGGTCTGCTGCTGCATCACCGGGGCCAGTTCTCCCTCGCCGGGGCAGTCCACATGGCCGTGGCCCAGGGTGTGGCCCACCTCGTGGTTGATCAGGTAGATCCTGTAGGTCTTCAGGTCGTCGTCGAAGTGGGGGACACCCGACACCCAGCGGTTCTGGTTGATGACGGCCCGGTTGCCGTTCGCGCAGGACACGTATCCGTTGGTGTTCAGCGGTGCGCACATCTGGTCCACGGTGTCCGGGGCGGCCAGCAGTACGCGGACGTCGGCGTCGTCGTCGTCCACCCGCTGGACGGAGCGTTCGTCGTCGTCGCGCCAGCTGCGCGGGTCGCCTAGGATCTTTTCCACGGCGGCGACGAAGTCGTCGGCCTCGCCGGGCAGCCCGTCCTCGACCTCCACGGCGAAGGTCGTCAGCGGGCCCTCGCCCATGACGTCGCTCTCGCCCTCCATGACGCTGAGATCGCCGTCCGCGCTGTCGACCTCGTCCTCCACCGAGCGGAGCAGGACCGGGGGCTCCTCCTCCGAACCTGAGGAGGGCCCCTGCTCGTCGGCGCTGTTCGCCGACCCCTGCTCCCCGGAGGAGGTTCGCTGGTCGTCGGTGCTCCCGGGAACGCCGTCGCCGACGGGCTCGGAGGCCGAGGTCTCGTCGGGGGTGACGTTGCCGCTCCGGGGTTCGGGCACGCTGACCATGAGCACGGCGGAAGCCCCGGAAGCCAGGCACAGCCCCAGCGCCAGCCCCATTGGGTACCGGCGGCGTCGGCGATGCCGGGCACGGGACCGATCTGTGGGCGAAGCGGACGTGGGCACGAGGATCAACCCCTCAGCAGCGGATGACGGATCCAGCATGCCAGAGTTCGCCCCAAGGAAAGGCCAAGGCAGTTTCCATGAAAACCAGGTATGGGCCTGACTGCACCGTCTTGTGTCACATCAGCCTGTTTGCGGGCGTCTGCGCGTTCATGTGGTGTTCTCAATGTGTCCTTCGCGACACGTTCGGTGCCTTCCGTGAGGTTCGGGCACACCGTCGGCGTCCCGCACGCCGATACCCTTCAACCGCAAGCGAGACAACAGGGCTGCTGGGAGGCATCAGGTGCGCATCGCACGGTTCGCGGCCGGTGACGAGGTCGGGTTCGGCCTGGTCGAGACTGATTCGGACAGCGGGGAGGATTTCGTCGCACGGCTGAGCGGGCACCCCCTCCTCGGCGATATCAAGCTGACCGGTGAGCGGGCGAAGCTCTCCGATATCCGTCTGCTGTCACCGGTACTGCCCACCAAGGTGGTCTGTATCGGCAAGAACTACGCCGACCACGTCGAGGAGATGAAGGACGTCACGGGGGAGTCCACCGACGAGCCCGTGGTCTTCCTCAAACCCTCCACCGCCGTGACCGGGCCCTACGACCCGGTCTTCCACCCCGCGGCCTCCGAACAGGTCGACTACGAGGGCGAACTCGCCATCGTCATCGCCCGGCCCTGCCGGGAGGTGCCGCGTGAGCGGGCCAAGGACGTCATCCTCGGCTACACCGTGGCCAACGACGTCACCGCCCGCGACCTGCAAAAGAAGGACAAGCAGTGGACACGGGCCAAGGGCTTCGACTCCTTCTGCCCTATCGGCCCCTGGATCACCACGGGCATGAGTATCGAGGAGGTCCAGGACCTGGCCATCACCACCACCGTGGACGGCCAGACCCGGCAGGACGGACGAACCTCACAGTTCATCCATGACATCCCGGACATCATCGCCTACGTCACCTCCTTCATGACGCTGCTTCCGGGCGACGTGGTCCTCACCGGAACTCCCGCCGGTGTGGGACCGGTCGAGGTCGGCCAGGAGGTCTCGGTGACGGTGGAGCGGCTGGGCACCATCAGCAACAGGGTGGCCGCCCGGGACTGAACCCGGACCCGTGCGCGGCGGCGTCCGCGCACGGGTGGACCGAGGGGGCCGACGGTGTCGGGCGCCGCCGGCCCCGTGAAGGAGTGGAAGGCAGCACGTGATCATCCCCCGACGACGCCGCACCGGCCTCCTGGTCCTCACCAGTGCGCTCGCCCTCGTTCTCATGGCCGCAGGATCCGTCTACTGGACGGCCGTGCGCGCCGACGGCGGCACCGACACGGAAACGGAGGCGGAGGCACCCGTGATGGAACCGCGCCGCATCATGCTGGCCGGCGACTCGATGACCCAGGGCGCCAACGGCGACCGGACCTGGCGCTACCACCTGTGGAACCACCTCCACTCACAGGTGGAGGGGCTGGACTTCGTCGGCCCCTACACCGATCCCGCCAGCCGGGACATGATCTTTCCGGTGCCCACCACCGGGGACGAGGGCACACCGAGCCCCGGCGACACCGCCGAGGACTACCAGGAGGACGGCGCGGACGGTGCTCCGGACACCGCCGAGTACCGTGACCCCGACTTCGACCAGGATCACAACGCCCTGTGGGGGCGCACCCTCCGTGACGCCGCGGCCTCCATCCAGGAGGAGGTCCGCGTCCACGAACCCGACGTGCTGTGCGTCATGCTCGGCGTGAACGACCTGCTGTGGCCGGTCTCCATGGAGGAGATGGAGTACCGCCTGCGCGGCTACGTGGAGTCCGCCCGCGAGAGCAACCCGGACCTGCGCGTGGTGCTGGCCGAGGCCCTGCCCATCGCCCTCGCCGACTCCGACGAGGGGTTCGCCCTGCGCCTGTACGCCTACAACGTGCTGGTCCGCGAGGTCGCCGCCGACATGTCCACCGAGGAGTCGCCGGTGATCAGCCTGGACGTCGCGAACGGCGGGGACTGGGACGTGTCCGGCGACACCTACGACGGCACCCACCCCAACGCGGAGGGAGAGGTCAAGATCGCCGCCGCGTTCGCCGAAGTCCTGGCCGACGAGTACGGGATCGGTGAAGCCAGTCCGCTGCCCTCGGTGCCGGAGACCGCCGGGGAGTGAGCGGGGGCACGGCCGGGAGGACTCCTGTCCGCGGCTTCCCGCCCCGCGGCCCCTCAGCGCCTCCCTGCGCCGTCGTGAGCCGTCCCGCCGGGTCCGGGGTCCAGCAGAGGGCGGGGCGGAGACCAGCGGATTTCCACGGGTCCTCGCGCACCGCGGATACCCTGGGCTCGTGACTGAGACTTCGATTCGTACCCGCTTCGCCCCGTCCCCCACGGGCATGTTCCACGTCGGTGGCGCACGCTCCGCCCTGTTCAACTGGGCGCTGGCACAGCAGCAGCCCGAGGGCCGCATGGTGCTGCGCGTCGAGGACACCGACGCCGCCCGCAACCGCCCCGAATGGACCGAGGGCATCGTCCGCGCGCTGGCCTGGCTCGGCATCAACGAGGACGACCCGCACTTCGAGGGGCCCTACTTCCAGTCGGACTACGCCGACAAGCACCGGGAGACCGCGCAGGAGCTGCACAAGAACGGCCGCGCCTACTACTGCGACTGCACCCGGGAGCAGGTGCAGGAGCGGCGCGACAATCCCAACCTGGGCTATGACGGGTTCTGCCGCGACCGCAACCTGGCGTCCGGTCCGGGCCGGGCGCTGCGCTTCCGCGTGCCCGACGGCGGCCCCACGGTCGTGGACGACCAGATCCGCGGCCGGGTGGAGTTCGAGCACTCCTCCATCGAGGACTTCGTGATCGCCCGTGCCGACGGCTCGCCGCTGTTCGTGCTGGCCAACGTCGTCGACGACGTGGAGATGCGCATCACCCACGTCATCCGCGGCGAGGAGCACCTGTCCAACACCCCCAAGCAGCAGCTGCTGTGGGAGGCGCTGGGCCTGGCCCCGCCGGTGTGGGCGCACCTTCCGGTCATCGTCAACGAGCAGCGCAAGAAGCTGTCCAAGCGCCGCGACAAGGTCGCCCTGGAGTCCTACCAGGAGGAGGGCTACCTGCCCGAGGCGATGGTCAACTACCTCATGCTGCTGGGCTGGGCGCCGGGCGACGACCGCGAGATCATGCCGTGGTCGCAGATGCAGCCGCTGTTTCGCATCTCCGACGTCAACAGCTCCAGCGCCTTCTTCGACGAGAAGAAGCTGCGCGCCTTCAACGGCGAGTACGTCCGCGCGCTCTCCGTCGACGAGTTCGTCGAGCGCTGCCAGCCGTGGCTGACCGGCGACGACGTCCCGTGGGACCCGGCCGACTACGACCCCGGGGCCTTCGCCTCCGTCGCCCCGCTCGCACAGAGCCGTGTGGCGGTACTCAGCGAGATCGTGCCGAACGTGGACTTCCTGTTCCTGAAGGAGCCCGTGGAGGACGAGAAGAGCTGGTCCAAGGCGATGAAGCCGGGCGTGGGCCGGGAGATGTTGCAGGCCGCCCTGGCCCGCTTCGCCGACCCCGGGCTGCCGTGGAACGCCGAGGAGCTCAAGTCCGCCACCGAGGAGGTCGGCGCGTCGCTGGGCCTGAAGCTGGGCAAGGCACAGGCGCCCGTGCGTGTCGCGGTCACCGGCCGCACCGTCGGCCTGCCGCTGTTCGAGTCGCTGGAGCTGCTCGGCCGCGAACATGTCCAGGCGCGGCTGGCGGCCGCCCTGGAGAAGCTGGGCGCCCGTGAGGACGCCGCCGGGGCCTGAGACCGGGGGGTGGCCGGAGCCACAGGCCGGCCACCCCGATTTCGGTTCGCGACTACTCCGAATGTCCGCTAGAGTTATCCACGTCGCCGAGGGGACAGGGAAGCGAAAGCGGACCGGTCCTCACAAGACATTGGGCTATGGTGTAATCGGCAGCACGACTGATTCTGGTTCAGTTAGTCTAGGTTCGAGTCCTGGTAGCCCAGCGCAGGTTCGCGGTCAGCCGCGAGCAGTACGGGCCCAAGGCCCGCACGCGCCCCCGTCGTCTAGTGGCCTAGGACGCCGCCCTCTCAAGGCGGTAACGGCGGTTCGAATCCGCTCGGGGGTACGAACAGGGAGGGGCTCCCACCGTGTGGGAGCCTTCTTTCTGGCCGGTGCGCGCCATCGGCACCCGGTTCGGGCGGGTATCGCGTTCGCGTTTCGCTCAGACCAGTCCGGCCCCCGTCGTCTAGTGGCCTAGGACGCCGCCCTCTCAAGGCGGTAACGGCGGTTCGAATCCGCTCGGGGGTACCAGTGAGGCTCCATCCTTCGGGATGGGGCCTTTCGTGTTTTCGCGGCCCGTGCCCACGCCGCGCCGCTCTCCCCGGGTGCCTGCGCCGGCGTCATCGCCCTCGGTCCCGCGGCGGCTTGTGGGGGCATTCCCTTGGTGGAGCGGTCGCCCTTCTGGGATGCTGATGAGGACAGTGCCCCCGGACTCCCGTCCCCCGTAGGAACGTCTGGAGAGTGGGTTCAGCTTTGCCGGATGCCGGCCTTTGGCCCCGTGCCCGTCTCCTGCGGGGAGCGTACGGGTGACGGGCAGGGAGATCAGCCCCGCGGACCATGCCGACAAGGAGATGCGTGAGCTGCTCAAGGAACTGACGAAGCTGGGATGGACGCTCCGCAAGGAGGGGCACTGGGGGCGCCTGTACTGCGGTTGCGGGTGCTCCATGTTGCAGGTGTCCGGAACGCCCAGGAACGCGGGCCGGGAGGCCCGCCGTATCCGTCGGCAGACGAGGCGCTGCCCGCTGCCCGAGGACGATCCGCGTCGGGGCCCCCGCGGTTCGCGCGGCTAGGGCACGCACGTCTGGCGTGAGCTCGGATACGCTCGACCTTGTTGACGTATGTCAACGGCGGATGTGATGCTGGAGGCTCAGCGAACAAGAGGTTCGCCCGGAGCCGTGTGCGTCGGCGCCGTGGAAGGAGGACCGCGCTGTGTACGAGTACGAGTACGAGTTCGTGTTCGTTCTGGACGGAATTTCCCTGGACGACCATGACGCGGTCCAGTCCCTCAGCGAAGACCTGGGAGCGCTCGTCTCCACTTTCCACGGTGTTCCCCGGATGTCCGTGTCCGGAGAGGGGAAGAACGCCGTCACCGCCGCGCTTTCGGTGGTGAAGCGCGCTTACAAACTCGTTCCGTCGATGAGGATCGTTCGACTCGACCGGGAGATGGTCGGAATCTCGGACATCGCCGAACTCACCGCACGGACACGTCAGAACGTCACCCAGTGGGTTCACGGCCAAAGGCATGACGGCGTGCCCTTCCCGCCTCCCGAGGCGGTGGTGGGGCGCTCGCTCGTCTGGCTGTGGCCCGAGGTCAACGAATGGCTGCGGGGGATCGACCTCGACGACGGCCTGAACTGGCCCACCAGGGACGAGATGACCGAGATCGATTGGGGCCTGAGGAACTTCAAGGCGGTCCGGCTGAACCTGGTACTCCATTCCGACGGTTCGGACGTGCGGCGTATAGCGAGTCAGTTGGCGGAGCACGCCCGCGCGAACCCGGAGTTCATTCGCTACCTTCTCGTGAACCCACAGGTGTGCGACGCGGGCGGAAAGTACACCGTTTTCGTGTGCTCGCCGAGGAACGAGGCCGTCGACGTGTTCCGCCGGCTGGACTCCTTTTCGCACCCGGTGGTGCTCGCCACGGTGACCAAGGGTATTCACGCACTGGTCATGGAGGGCGGCGGAGACGAGGACGGGGAGACCACCGAGCTGATGCCCGGGATGACCGTGCGCGACTGGCTGGGGATGATCGCCCTGTCGCCTGAGAGTGAGTTCACCGTCGCGGCGCCGGGCGGGACGGCGAGGACCGCGACGATCGCGGCGAGGTCGCCGATGGACCTGGTCGGCGCCTGACCCCGCGCACCCGTCCCGGGGCCCGTTCCCGCTCCGCTTCCGTCCCCACGCCGTTCCTCAGCGGGCGCCCTCGTAGGTGTGCAGGGACTCGCTGATCTTCTCCGCGGCCGACAGCACCGCCTGTGAGTGGATGCGCCCCGGGGAACGGGTCAGCCGCTCGATCGGGCCGGACACCGACACGGCGGCGATCACGCGCCCGCCGGGGCCGGACACCGGAGCCGACACCGACGCCACGCCCTGCTCGCGCTCGGCCACGCTCTGGGCCCACCGGCGGCGGCGCACCTGGGCCAGGCTGGCCGCGGTGAAGCGGGCCCCCACCAGGGAGCGGCGGATCCGGTCGGAGTCCTCCCAGGCGAGCAGCACCTGGGCGGCCGAACCGGCGTTCATGGGCAGTTCGCTGCCGACCGGCACCGTGTCGCGCAGGCCGCTGCTGCGCTCGGAGGCGGCCACGCACACCCGCAGGTCGCCCTGGCGGCGGTAGAGCTGGGCGCTCTCCCCGGTCAGGTCGCGCAGCTGCACCAGCACGGGGGCCGCCACGGCCAGCAGCCGATCCTCGCCGGTGGCGATGGAGAGCTCGCCGAGGCGCGGGCCCAGGACGAAGCGCCCCTGGCTGTCGCGGGTGACCATGCGGTGCCGTTCGAGCGCCACGGCGAGACGGTGGGCCGTCGGCCGGGCCAGTCCGGTGATCTGTACCAACTGGGCCAGGGACGCCGGTCCCGACTCCAGGGCGTCGAGGACGGACATTGTCTTGTCCAGAACACCGACGCCGCTGGATGAGCTAGAGTTGTCCATGGCTTGATATTGCCGTCTCGAAATATGGAATGCAAGTCGAGCCGCAGACAGCGCAGGGCTCCCACACGGGACGCGCCCGAGACGACCATGAGAGAGGCGACCGCCCATGGCACGCACGATGGCCGAGAAGGTCTGGGAGGAGCACGTCGTCCGACGTGCCGACGGCGAGCCGGACCTGCTCTACATCGACCTCCACCTCGTTCACGAGGTGACCAGCCCCCAGGCCTTCGAGGGGCTGCGCCTGGCCGGTCGGTCCGTGCGCCGGCCGGACCTGACCATCGCCACCGAGGACCACAACGTTCCCACCCAGGACCTCCTCGCGCCCATCGCCGACCCGGTCTCACGCAAACAGGTCGAGACGCTGCGCAAGAACTGCTCCGACTTCGGCGTGCGCCTGCACCCGATGGGCGACATCGACCAGGGCGTCGTGCATGTGGTCGGTCCCCAGCTGGGCCTGACCCAGCCCGGCATGACCATCGTCTGCGGCGACAGCCACACCAGTACCCACGGGGCGTTCGGCGCTCTGGCCTTCGGTATCGGTACCAGCCAGGTCGAGCACGTCCTGGCCACCCAGACCTTGACGATGGCACCCTTCAAGACCATGGCCGTCACCGTGAACGGCCAGCTCAACCCGGGTGTGTCCGCCAAGGACATCATCCTCGCGGTCATCGCCAAGATCGGCACCGGCGGCGGCCAGGGCTACGTCATCGAGTACCGGGGCGAGGCCATCGAGTCCCTGTCCATGGAAGCCCGCATGACCGTGTGCAACATGTCCATCGAGGCGGGCGCGCGCGCCGGGATGATCGCACCGGACCAGACCACGTTCGACTACGTCAAGGGCCGCCCGCACGCCCCGCGGGGCGCGGACTTCGACGCCGCCGTCGAGCACTGGAACAGCCTGCGCACCGACGAGGGCGCGGACTTCGACGCCGAGGTCGTCCTGGACGCCGACGAGCTGAGCCCGTTCGTCACCTGGGGCACCAACCCCGGCCAGGGCGTGCCGCTGGACGCCTCCGTGCCCGACCCCGCCTCCTTCGAGGACCCCTCCGCCCGCGCCGCCGCCGAGAAGGCCCTGGCCTACATGGACCTGGAGGCCGGCACGCCGATGCG
Source organism: Nocardiopsis sp. TRM 82005 (assembly GCF_056312425.1). Lineage (NCBI taxonomy): Bacteria > Bacillati > Actinomycetota > Actinomycetes > Streptosporangiales > Nocardiopsidaceae > Nocardiopsis > Nocardiopsis sp. TRM 82005. The sequence goes on along the minus strand of NZ_JBWDTQ010000015.1, from coordinate 141,043 downwards.
CGAGGTGGGGGTGGACACCGTCTTTCTCGGCTCGTGCACCAACGGCCGCATCGAGGACCTGCGGACCGCCGCCGAGATCATCCGCGGCCGCAGGGTCGCCGAGGGCGTACGCATGCTCGTCGTCCCCGGCTCCATGCGGGTCAAGGAGCAGGCCAACGAGGAGGGTCTGGGGAAGGTCTTCGAGGAGGCCGGGGCCGAGTGGCGCGAGGCGGGCTGCTCGATGTGCCTGGGCATGAACCCCGACCAGCTCAAGCCCGGTGAGCGCAGCGCCTCCACCTCGAACCGCAACTTCGAGGGCCGCCAGGGCCGCGGCGGGCGCACCCACCTGGTGTCGCCGCAGGTCGCCGCCGCCACCGCCGTGCGCGGCACCCTGTCCTCGCCCGCCGACCTGGTCGCCCAGTAGCGCGCCGTCCCGTAAGGAGAGACCTCCATGGAGAAATTCGACGTCCACACCGGTCGAGCCGTGCCGCTGCGCGCCAGCAACGTCGACACCGACCAGATCATCCCGGCCGTCTACCTCAAGCGGGTCAGCCGGACCGGTTTCGAGGACGGCCTGTTCGCCGAGTGGCGCAAGTCCGACCCGGACTTCGTCCTCAACCGTGCTGAGTTCCAGGACGCGTCCGTGCTGGTGGCCGGGCCGGACTTCGGTACGGGTTCCTCGCGCGAGCACGCCGTGTGGGCACTACAGGACTACGGCTTCAGGGCCGTGCTGTCCTCGCGCTTCGCCGACATCTTCCGCGGCAACTCGCTCAAGGGCGGCCTGCTGACGGTCCTGCTGCCGCAGGAGGTCATCGACCGTCTGTGGGAGGCCGTCGAGGCCGACCCGGCCACCGAGGTGACCGTGGACCTCGTCGAGCGTGAGGTGCGGTCCCCCGAGGCGGGCGTACGGGAGCCCTTCGAGCTGGACGACTACACCCGCTGGCGGCTGCTGGAGGGCCTGGACGACATCGCACTGACCCTGCGCCACACGGACGGCATCGGGGCGTTCGAGGGCACGCGCAAGCCCTGGCTGCCCGTGACCTTGTAGAGACCGAGTCGTATGCGGATCGGCTTCTGGGCCGGGGATTCGTGCCCTGTGTGACGCAGGACACCCCCGGTCCAGAAATATTTTACCTTCACTTGGAGTGAGCGGCCGCTTACGGGTCTTCTGTCCTTAAGTTCGGCGTGTCCGGTGCCCGGAATCCGGTTATACGTAGGCATTTGAGGTTCACAGAAGGGGCCAAAAGGGACTGGACTGGGAGGCACCGCCGGTCCGGTCCAGGGCTCCTCCGAGGCTTCTCAGCAGGTGGGGGCGACCCCCGACACGCCCTGTCCCCAGGCGTTTGTATTTGTGTAAGGGCCTCTGTTTCCCCTAATTTCGTGCGAGCAAGGGGGAACCGGAGGAACCTTATGAACAAGCGTGACCTGATCGACGCGATCTCCGATCGTCTCGGAGACAAGAAGACCGCGACCGAAGCGGTCAACGCTGTGCTTGAAACCATCCAGACCACTGTGGCCTCGGGTGACAAGGTCGCCATCACAGGCTTTGGTGTTTTCGAGAAGTCCGAGCGGGCGGCCCGTACCGCTCGCAACCCCGCCACCGGTGCCACCATCAACGTCCCCGCGAGCTTCGTACCGAAGTTCCGCGCTGGCGCTGACTTCAAGGCCCTGGTCAACGGCGACAAGAAGTAGCCCGCCACAGCACAGCGACGGGTCGAGTCCGCCCGGGTCCCCCAAGGGACCCGGGCGGAACGTCTTTCGGGCGGCTGACGAGCCGCTCAGAGGCTGCTCAGGCGCCGGAGACGGGCCGTGGGCCGCTCTTCCGTGGTCCTGGAGCCGAGAGGCGTCCCAGGCTGGGAGAGTGCGACGTCGGGCCGTGCGCGGTGCCGAAGCGTTCGGGCCACGGCCTCGGACGGGGTCAGGGCGTGTTCTGGGGGCACGGGCCCCCGTCCACCAGTTCCCACAGCTCCCGCGTCCTGGGCCCCACCCCCAGAGCCACCGCGGAGCGCAGGTCCTCGGGGGTGTCCACGTCGCGCCGCACCGACGCCACACCAGGGAGCACCAGCTCCCTGGCGCCCCCGGACAGGTGGCGGGCGCGCGAGGCCCCCTCGAACGCCGGAGCGAACGGGTGTCCGGGCGTCGCCGCGAGCAGCGTCGTGCCCACGCCGGGGGCGTCCGGCAGGAAGGACCGGCTGTAACGGGCAGCCGCCGCCAGGACCCGCTCCAGCTCCTCGGGGCGCAGCGCGGGCAGATCCGCCGACAGGGCGCACACCCCGAAACCGGGCAGGCGCCGCCGCGCGACCGCCGCCCCGTGCTCCAGTGCGGGGTTCAGTCCCGTTCCGGGCTCGCCGCCGACCACCACCGCGCCCAGATCGGCCAGCTCGGCGCCGGCGCGCGCGTCCTCGGTCACCGCGAACACCGCCGCTCCGGGACAGGCCAGCGCGGCGGCGACCGTGTCACAGGCGATGGCCAGCGCCAGATCCTCGCGTCGGCCTCCCACGGCCCGGGCCAGCCGAGACTTGGCGCGGCCGAGGTGCTTGACTGGGACGATCAGGGACCAGCGCGCACCGGGGCGCGGCGTCCCGCCCAGTTCTCCAAAGCCGGTCACGGTTCCCCCGGGACATCGATGCGGCCATGACAGTGACGAGAGTAGGCGGTCGGGGAGGGCGCGGCGCGAGTTCCCCGGGGCGTGCCGGGGCCCCGAACCGCGGTGCGAGTGCCGCCCATACAACGCACAGCAGGGCAAATACCTGCGAACGCGTCCTAGACTGAACCGGTTGTGCTGCGTGGCCCGGACGGGCCCGGAGTGATGGAGTGAGGAGTCCCGTGGCCAAGCAACGAGAATCGCGGTGGGTGAAGGCGGTCGTCTCCCGGTTCGTCCGATTCGTCCTGTGGTTCGTCACCAAGCCGGACTGGAAGGGCGCCGAGCACGTTCCGGACCGGGGCGGGGTGATCATCGCCGCCAACCACCTGTCGCTGGTGGACCCGCTGACGGTCGCCCACTTCCTCTACGTCGGTGCCCGCCGCTGGCCGACCTTCACGATGAAGGACGCGATCATGCGCATCCCGGTGGTGAGCGCGGTGGCCAGGAGCACCGGCCAGATTCCCGTCAAGCGCGGCAGCACCGACGCGATCAAGGCGCTCCACGAAGCCGAGATGGCGCTCACCCGCGACGGGTCGTCGGTGATCTTCTACCCCGAGGGCACCTGCACCCGGGACCCGAACCTGTGGCCGATGACCGCCAAGACCGGTGTGGCGCGCTTGGCACTCACCACGGGCGTGCCGGTCGTACCGGTGGCGCACTGGGGCGAGCAGCACATCCTGCCCTACGGCACGAAGAAGCCCAGCCTGTTCCCCCGCAAGCGCCTGGAGTTCACGGCCGGTCCGCCGGTGGACCTGTCCCGGTTCCGGGACCAGCCGCTGACCGGGACGGTCCTCAAGGAGGCCACCGAGGTGATCATGGCCGAGATCACGGCCTTGCAGGCGGGGATCCGCGGTGAGGAGCCGCCCGCGGTCCCCTACGACCTCAAGAGGGCGCGTGCCGAGGCCAGGCGCGCGCAACAGCCGGTCGACCAGGGTGACGCGGAGGCGCAGGCCGCCGGCGGTGCCGAGGAGGCCGGGACCAGGGGGGGCGACGGGACCCCGGCCAGCGGTGGGGCCGGCACGGACGACGAGAACGGAAAGAACAGCACGGGGGCATGACGGAGCGGATGGATACCGACAACGTGAGGATCGCCGTTCTCGGCGCGGGCTCCTGGGGCACCGTGTTCGCGAACATCATCGCTGACGCGGCCGACCTGGCCGGGGAGAGGAACCCGGACGGCCCCACCACCGAGGTGGTCCTGTGGGGGAGGCGGTCCTCGGTCGTCGACGCGATCAATGAGACCTCCGAGAATCCGGACTACTTCCCCGGGGTCGGGCTGAACCCCCGGCTGCGCGCCACCACCGACGCCGCCAAGGCGCTGGAGCGGGCCCACGTGGTGGTGCTGGCGGTGCCGTCGCAGACGCTGCGGACCAACCTCGCGGACTGGCGCCCCCACCTGCGCGAGGACGCGGTGGTCGTCAGCCTGATGAAGGGCGTGGAGCTGGGCACCAGCATGCGGGTCACCCAGATCATCGCCGAGGTCCTGGAGTACCCGAAGGAGCGTATCGCGGTCGTGTCGGGCCCCAACCTGGCCCGGGAGATCGCCGAGCGCCAGCCCGCCACCGCCGTGGTCGCCTGCCCGCACGAGGAGACGGCCGTGCGGCTCCAGGGGCTCTTCAAGGCCCCGTACTTTCGCCCCTACACCAGCACCGACCTGGTGGGGGTGGAGATCGGCGGCTCGATGAAGAACGTGATCGCGCTGGCCGTGGGCGTGGCCGAGGGCATGGGGTTCGGGGACAACACCAAGGCGTCCCTGATCACCCGCGGACTGGCCGAGACCACACGCCTGGCGGTGGCCCTGGGCGCCGACGAGCACACCCTGTCCGGGCTGGCCGGGATGGGTGACCTCGTGGCGACATGTTCCTCGCCATTGTCGCGGAACCGGACCTTCGGTGAGAAACTGGGCGCGGGCAAGACCCTCGAACAGGTCGTCGCGGAGACCAGGCAGACGGCCGAGGGGGTCAAGTCCTCCGAGTCCGTCCTGGAACTCGGATGGGCCAACGGGGTCGACCTGCCGATCACCGAGGCCGTCGTCAAGATGATGCACCACGACCTGAGCCCCGCCGAGGCACTCGCGGCCTTCATGGCGCGCACAGCAAAGCCCGAGCGCTACGGGGTCTGAGAGCGAGCACGATGTCACACACACCAGGGGTCGCCGCCGGAACCGGGAACGGGGACGAGTACACCCGCGCGGTCTCCCTCCCGCCGGCGCCGGTCCCCGCCGAGCGTCCGATGCGCATGCCCGTCCACCGGACGACCACCTACGCGTTCGACACCTCCCAGGAGTACGCGGACGTGCTCGCGGGCACCCGGCAGGGCTACTCCTACGCCCGCATCGACAGCCCCACCGTGGACGCCTTCGCCGACGGGGTCGCGGCCCTGGAAGGCGCGGGCCTGCCGGAGCCGGTGCGCGGACAGGCCTTCGCGTCGGGCATGGGAGCGCTCAGCACGGTGTTCATGGCGCTGACGGAGGCCGGCGCGCACGTGGTGGCGTCACAGTCCATCTACGGCAACACCCACTCGCTGCTGGACGGACTGCTGCGCCGGTTCGGCGTGCGCACCGACTTCGTGGACGTCACCGACCTGGACGCGGTGCGCGCCGCCGTGGGGCCCGACACCCGGATGGTGTTCACCGAGACGCTGTCCAACCCCGCCATGACCGTCTCCGACCTGCCCGGACTGGCGCAGATCGCCAGCGAGGCCGGCGCCGCCCTGGTCGTGGACTCCACGTTCGCCTCCCCGGCCGTGTGCCGTCCTCTGGAGCACGGAGCCGACGTGGTCGTGCACTCGGCCACCAAGTACATCGGCGGTCACAGCGACACCACCGGCGGCGTGGCCGTGGCCTCGCCCGCCCTGACCGAGCGCATCCGCTCGGCGCGCGTGGACCTGGGCCCCTGCCTGGCCCCCGACGAGGCCTACCTGCTGCACCGGGGCCTGGAGACCCTGCCGCTGCGGGTGCGGCGCCAGTGCGAGAGCGCCGCGGCCTTCGCCGCCGCCCTGGAGGGGCACCCCCTGGTGGAACGGGTCGACCACCCGTCCCTGGAGTCGCACCCCCAGGCGTCGCTGGCGGACAAGCTCTTCGACCAGGGCCTGTACGGCGCGGTCGTGACGGTGCACCCGCGCGGTGGGAAGGAGGCCGGAATGGCCTTCGCCGACCGGCTGCGGGTGGCGACCATCGCCGCCTCGCTGGGCGGCACGCACACGCTGGCCGGGCACGTCGCCTCCACGTCCCACCGCAACATGAGCGGTGACGAACTGGAGGCCGCGGGTATCTCACCGGGTGCGGTGCGGTTCTCCATCGGTTTGGAGGACCCCCGCGACCTCGTCGAGGACGCACTCGCGGCCCTCGGCGAGAAGTGACACGCGGATAGTTTCTCCCGGTTCGATTCCATCCAAAGGTTAGGGTCAGACAGCATGTCGTCCGAGCAGCGCAAGATTCGGGTCGCCGTCGTCTTCGGCGGACGTAGTTCCGAACACGAGATCTCCTGCGTCACCGCGGGCAGTGTGCTGTCCGTCATCGACCGCGACCGCTACGAGGTCGTGCCGGTCGGCATCACGCGCACGGGCAACTGGGTACTGACCCCGGGTGATCCGGAACGGCTGCGCATCGACGCCGACACCAGGGCACTGCCGACCGTGCCCGAGGACGGCGCCGACCTGGTCCTGCCCTTCGACGCGGCGGGCCAGCTGATGGTGGTCGACCCGGCCAGGGGCCCCGAGCGCCTGGCCGGTGTGGACGTCGTTCTGCCGCTGCTGCACGGCCCCTTCGGCGAGGACGGCACCATCCAGGGCCTGTTCGAGATGATGGGCGTGCGCTACGCGGGTGCCGGGGTCTTCTCCAGCTCCGCCGCCATGGACAAGGTCTTCATGAAGGCCATGCTGCGCGGCAACGGCATCCCCACCAGTGACTTCGTGCCCATCTCCGACCGCCAGTGGCGCAACGAGCGCAAGAGGGTGCTGGACGACGTGGCCGCCCTGGGCGCCACCGTGTTCGTCAAGCCCGCCCGCGCGGGCAGCAGCGTGGGTATCAGCAAGGTGGGGGACACCTCCGACGCCGACGAGGTGGTCGCCGCCGTGGAGGCCGCCCGCGAGCACGACCCCAAGGTGCTGGTGGAGGCACAGGTCGTGGGCCGCGAGATCGAGTGCGGCGTGCTGGAGGCCGAGGACGGCGGGACGCCCGACGTGTCCTTCCCGGCCGAGGTGCACGTGGCCGAGGGCTTCGACTTCTACGACTTCGAGGCCAAGTACCTGTCCACGAGCAGCCTGACCATCCCCGCGCGGATCCCGGAGGAGGCCACGGCGCGGCTGCGCGCGATGGCCGCCGACGTGTTCGAGGCGATGGGCTGCGAGGGCCTGGCCCGCGTGGACTTCTTCTACACCGACGGCGGCGAGGTCCTCGTCAACGAGCTGAACACCATGCCCGGGTTCACCCCGGCCTCGGCCTTCCCGCAGATGTGGGGCGCCACCGGCGTGGACTACACGACGCTCGTGGAGCGGATGATCTCCGCGGCGCTGCGCCGCTCCCCCGGCCTGCGCTAGGGAGTGTTTTTTAGAAGGCTTTCGGGTCGGTGAGCGGCCGTCCGGGCCGTCTCTCGCAAGACGGTGTGCGAAGTTCAGCCTGGTCGTGCTTCACGAGCGCGGAGGCGTAGCGAGAGGCAGCCCGGTGGACGCGAGCCCGAAATGATGCAAAAAACACGACCTAGGGCGTGGGCCGGTCCGGGGCCGCCGGGAGCAGGTCGCGGGTGAGGAGCGCACCGCCCGCGGTGGCGGCGGGGAAGACCACGACGGCCACGAACGGGATCGCCAGCAGGAAGTACGTCGGCACGGCGAAGCCCAGCACCCGCATCCGCCGCGTCCTCATGCGCCGGTGCCGCTCGCGGATGGTCAGCAGGCCCCGGCGGTCGAACGCGCTCGCCACCAGTTCGACCGCCAGCAGCCACCCGCCCAGCACGGCGGCCAGTACGGGGCCGATCACCTGACCGGCCAAGGGGACGAAACCGACCACGAACACGAGCACCATCACCAGCAGGGACAGCGCCACGACCGCCAGCGACTGGCGGATCGCCCGCCGGACCGACGCCATCAGGGACTCGTCGGGAGCCTCTGGCGCGTTGCCCAGCTCCTCCTCCACCAGGTCGGTGACCTTGTCGTAGATCGGTGCGCCCAGGGTCAGCGTGACCGTCGTGAACGCCACGACCATCAGCAGGAGCGTCCCGGCCAGGACCGCGACGGAGACCGCCCCACGCAGCAGGCCCTGCCACACGGGGTCCCAGCCATCAGCGAAGGGGGTCGCCCACTCGGCCAGGCCGGTCAGGTTCACCACCAAGGCCACGAACAGCGCCAGGAACAGCAGCGACGTGATCAGCGCGGGCAGGGCCCCGAGCAGGAACAGGCGCGGTTTGCGCAGCAGCATGGCGAAGCCGCGCAGCAGGACACCGACACCGCCGAGGAATTCACGAACTGGATTAGCCACGGGGGAACACTAGGGCAACCGGACCCAGGTGTCAGATCCGGGCCTCCAGGGCTTGCGGGTCCTCTGCTCGCCGCGCGGCGGGCCTGAGGACTCAGACCGCGCTCACGCCGCGGTACCACCCCTCCTGCCGGGACAGCTCCTCGTGCGTGCCCTGTTGCAGCACCCGTCCGTCGCGCACCACGTAGATCCGGTCCACGCGGTCCAAGCCCGTCAGGTCGTGCGTGATCAACAGGGTGGAGAACCCCTCGACGGCGGCCAACAGGTCCTCCACCACCGCGTCGCGGGTGTCCGGGTCCAGATGGGCGGTCGGCTCGTCCAGCACCAGCACCCGGGGCGCCGCCAGCACGGCCCGGGCCAGCGCCAGCCGCTGCACCATCCCACCGCTCAGCCCCAGGCCGTGCGTGCCCACCTGCGTGTCCAGCCCCCGGGGCGTCGCCGCCACCTCGTCGGCCAGGCGCGCGCGCCGCAACGCCTCCCACAGCTGCCCGTCCTCCGCGCCGGGCCGGGCCAGCCGCAGGTTCTCCCGCAGCGTCGACGCGAACACGTGCGGGTCCTGGGGTACCCCCGACACCACTCCGCGCACCTCGTCCGCCGGGTACGCCGTGACGTCCTCCCCGCCGAGTTCCACCCGGCCCCCGTCCGGGTCGCGGAACCGCAGCAGCACCGACGCCAGCGTGCTCTTGCCCGCGCCGCTCGGCCCGATCACCGCCACCGTCCGCCCCGCGGGAACCTCCAGGTCCACCCCGTCCAGGGCCCACGGCTCCCGCGGCCCGTACCGCACACGCAGGTCCCGTACACGGACCGTCGCGTCGCCCTCGGGGGCCAGCCCCGTACGGGTGGGCGGGGCGACCGCGGTCGAGGTGTCCAGCACCCCGAACAGCCGGGCCCCACTGGCCCGGATCGCCCCCAACCTGGCCGCCACGGCGGGCAGCGGCGCCACGACCTCGAACGCCGCCAGCGTCGTCAGCACCAGCACCGCCATCGGCACCGCGCCCAACGCGCCGTCCTCCACCGCGGCCACGCCCAGGAACAGGGCACCCCACACGGTCAGCCCGGTGATCAGCGCGCTCGCACCAGCGCCCAGCCCCAGCAGCGCCGAGTCCTTACGCGCCAACCCGGTCAGCTCGGCGTCGGCCGCGTTCACCCGCTCCACCTGCCGTTCCATGGCGCCGTAGGCGACCAGGTCCGGCGCTCCGTGCAGCGTGTCCACCAGAGCCGTGGACAGCTCCCCGCGAGCCCTGCCCTGGCGCCTGCCCGGCCCTCGGCCCAGCGCGGCGGCGGCCAGCGGCACCGCGAGTCCGGCCAGCAGCAGACCCGCGGCCAACAGGAGCCCGCCCGGTACGTACAGAACGGTCAGGAACAGGACCGTGGCACCGCCCGCCGCCACCGAGACCAGCGGCGGCGCGAGCCCGCGCACCAGTAGGTCGAGGGTGGCCTCGGTGTCGTTGACCAGACGGGACACCAGATCGCCGGACCGGAAACGGCCGAACGGCTCGGTCGCCGCGAGCCGCTCGTAGACCCGCACCCGCACCTCGGCGAGCGTGCGGAACGCGGCGTCGTGGGTGACCAGCCGCTCCAGGTAGCGGGCCACGCCCCGGCTCACGCCCAACGCGCGGGTGGCCACCACGGCCACGCCCAGTGCGGTGATGGGCGGGTGGTCGGCGGCGGTGGCCAGCATCCACGCGGCCAGGCCCAGCAGGGCCACGCCCGATCCGGTCGCGGCGGCGCCCAGCAGCACGCCCAGCGCGAACCGGCCCCCGCGCGGTCGGGCCAGGGCGGCCATCCGCCGCAGCGGATCGCGGCGGCGCCCGCGCTCGGGCACCCGGAGCGGATCGGCGGGGACGGTGGTGTCGGCGCTCATCACGACACGCTCCCTTCCTGGGCGGGCAGTGGCAGCGACGTGGTCCGCAAGGTGCCGTCGAACGCCTCGCGGGCCCATCCGGTGTCGTGGGCGACGATGATGGCCGTCCGGCCCTCCAGGAGCCGGGTGACGGCGGTGCGCACCGCCGCCGCGTTCTCCGGGTCCAGGTGGGCGGTGGGCTCGTCCAGCAGCACCAGTGGGGCGTCCCGGCACATCGCCCGCGCCAGCGCGATCCGCTGCCGCTGTCCGGCCGACAGCCGCGCGCCGCGCTCACCGAGCCGGGTCTGGTATCCGTTCGGGAGCGCGGACACGAACGCGTCCGCCTCGGCCAGCCGGGCCGCCTCGCGGACCCGGTCCATGGACGCCTCCGGTGCGCCCAGCCGGATGTTGTCGGCCACGGACACGTCGAACAGGTACGGGTGCTGGGGCACCCAGGCGGTGCCGAGCCGCCAGTCGTCGGCCGGGACCGCCTCCAGCGGCTCCCACCGCCCGCCGGGCGCGCGCACGCTGATCCGGCCCCGTGTGGGTTCGGTCAGCCGCAGCAGCAGCGACAGCAGGGTGGTCTTGCCCGCGCCGCTGGGCCCGGTGAGCAGCAGGTGCTCTCCTGCCGCGACCTCCAGGTCCAGCCCGGACAGGGCGGGCACGTCCCGGCCCGGGTAGAGCAGCTCCACCCCCTCGAAGCGGATGTCACCGCTCGCGGCGGGCGCCGGCCGGCCGACCGCGGGGAGAGGGGGCGGGGCCCCGTCGGCCCTCCCGCCGAGGCGCGCGGGTACGTCGCGCTCGCGGTCCAGCTCGGCGAAGACCTGCTCGGCCGCGGCCACGCCCTCCATGCTCGCGTGGAACCGGGCGCCCACCTCGCGCAGCGGCAGGTACGCCTCCGGTGCCAGGATGAGCACCAGCAGCGCCGTCTGGTAGTCCATGTGGCCGCCCAGCAGGCGCAGCCCCACCTCGACCGCGACTAGTGCCACCGCCAGGGTCGACAACAGCTCCAACGCGAACGCTGACAGGAACGCGATCCGCAGCGTCCCCATCGTCGCCCTGCGGTGCTCCTCACCCACCTCGCGGAGGATGGCCGCCTGCGCCTTGGCCCGGCGGAACACGGCCAGGGTCGGCAGCCCCTCCACCACGTCGAGGAAGTGCCCGCCCAGGCGGCTCAGCAGTCGCCACTGACGCTCGGTGCGCTGCTGCGTGTGCATCCCGATCAGCGCCATGAAGACCGGGATCAGCGGCAGCGTCACCAGGACGACGGCCCCCGAGATCCAGTCCGCCCAGAACACCACCACCAGGACGGCGACCGGCACGATAGTGGCCAGAACCAGCTGGGGCAGGTAGCGGGCGAAGTAGTCGTCGAGCGCGTCCAGGCCGCGGGTGGCCAGGGTGACCAGCTCGCCCGCCTTGGGCGACCCCTGGTCCGTGTCGGACCCGGGCCCGGCCGTCCATACCTTGCCCGACCCGGTCACGTGCGCCACCAGGCGGCGGCGCAGCTGCGACTTGGTGCGCGCCGCGCTGTGCAGTGCCGAGGTCTCGGCCAGATAGGACAGCAGGGCCCGGGCCACGGCGACGGCCGCGACCGCGCCGACCACCCAGCCCAGGGTGTCCAGCCCCTCGCCCCGCCAGGCACCGCTGATAGCGCGGGCGAGCAGCCAGGCCTGGGCCAGGACCAGGCCGGTGATGAGCACTCCGCTGGCCACGGAGACGGCCAGGTGCGTCCGGACCGCGCTGGCGGTGCGCACCAGACGCGGATCAAGGGGCTTCATACGCGCGGGACCTCACGGCATCGTCTCGATCGTCTCGGCCGGGTGTACGGGTGCCCGGCACGGCTGGGGTCTTGGCACGGTGGCACGGTGCGGCGGATCCGGGTGGGCCGGGGCGGGCGACGGCCCCAGTATCCACCCGGGCCGGTGCACCGGTCGTGCCCTCCCGTGCACGGTGGACGGGGCGCGCCGCGGCGGGCGCTCCCCGGCTCTGGGAGGCATGGGGCCGGGAAGTGCCGTCACCGCTCAGGCGGCGGGCTGGGGGCTCGTGTCCTCGCCCTTCGCCCGGGTGACGGTCGCACCGGTCACGGTCTCGCCGGTCACCCTGCGGCGGAACACCCAGTAGCTCCACCCCTGGTAGAGCAGCACGAGCGGCAGGAACACCACCGCCACCCACGAGATCACGGTGAGTGTGTACTCGGCGGAGGACGCGTTGGACACGGTCAGGCTGAACGCCGGGTCGGTGGTGGAGGGCAGCACGTCCGGGAACAGAGAGCCGAACAGGGCCGTGAACACCGCGAGGACGGTCACCGCGGTGAAGGCGAACGACCACCCCTCACTGTGCCGCCAGGCCGCCACGACCCCGCCCACCAGGGCCGCCGCGGCGATCACGGCGGGTGCCAGGGTGGGCGTCCCGTCACCGTGCGCGAGCTGGGTCCACGCCAGGAAGACCGCACCGGAGGGGACCGCGGCGTACGCGGCCCACAGCGCGGCCCGGCGCGCGCGTACCCGCACGGGCCCGCCTGTCTTGAGGGTCAGGAAGATCGCGCCGTGCAGGGTGAACAGCGACAGCGTCGTCAGCCCGCCAAGCAGGGCGTAGGGGTTGAGCAGGTCGGGGACGGACGCGATGACGACGTGGTCGGCGTCCATGGCCACCCCTCGGACGGTGTTGGCGAACACCACGCCCCACAGGAAGGCCGGCAGGGCGCTGCCGAGGAAGATCGCCCGGTCCCACCAGAGGCGCCACGTGTGGCCGTCGCGCTTGCCCCGGTACTCGAAGGCCACCCCGCGCAGGATGAGCGCGACGAGGATGAGGAACACCGGAGCGTAGAACCCGCTGAGCAGGGAGGCGTACCAGGCCGGGAAGGCGGCGAACATGGCGCCGACCGCGGTGATCAGCCACACCTCGTTGGCGTCCCAGACCGGGCCGATGGCGTTGATGGCGACCCGGCGGTCGACGGAGTCGCGCTCGCCCATGAACGGCATGAGCATGCCCACCCCGAAGTCGAACCCCTCCAGGACGAAGTACCCGATCCACAGGACCGAGATGGCGATGAACCAGACGGTGGTCAGTTCCATGGTTCGTGGCTCCTAGTAGCTGAAGTGCGGGATCCGGGACTCGTCCTCGCCGCTCTCCAGGTCGGGAACGAGGTGGGAGGGTCCGGCCTTGATGTACTTGAGCAGCAGGCCGACCTCGACGACGAAGAGGACCCCGTACACGGCGGTGAACCCGCCCAGGCTCATCGCGACGGTTGCGAGACTGACCCCGGGGGAGACGCTGGCCGCGGTGAGCAGCTCGCCGTGCACGGTCCAGGGCTGGCGTCCCATCTCGGTGAGCACCCAGCCGAGGATGTTGGCGGTCAGCGCCGCGGGCAGGGCGAGCATCGCCGCGTAGTAGAACCACCTGCTGGTGGGCGTGCGCTCCCTGCCCCGGGTGAGGTAGAGGCCCAGCGCGGCGATCGCGACCCCGAACATGCCGAGGCCCATCATCAGGCGGAAGGACCAGTACACGACGAACACGTTGGGTGTGTAGTCCCCGGGGCCGTAGTACTCCTCGTACGCCTCCTGGAGGTTGTTCATCCCGTGCACCTCGCCGTTGAACTCGCCGGTGGCGAGGAAGCTGAGCACGTTGGGGACGGTGATGTCGATGGGGTTGTACCGCTCCTCGGTGTCGCCGACGGCCAGCGCGGAGAAGTCCGCGCCCTCCTCGGTCTCCCACAGGGCCTCGGCGGCGGCGAGCTTCATCGGCTCGTACTGGGCGGCGAGCTTGGCCTGGTGGTCGCCGGAGAAGACCACCAGCGCCCCGGCTGCCAGGGTGAAGACCAGGCCGACCTTGAGAGCGCCGCGGAACAGGGCGAAGTCGCTCTTGGGCGGGATCGCCCCGACGGTGCCGGTGTCGTTGTGGTGGCTGTTGCGCCAGAGCTTGTAGGCGCTGACCGCCACCACGAACAGCCCGGCGGTGATGAAGGCGGCCGAGACGGTGTGCAGGTAGGTGGACCATGCCTGGTCGTTGCTGAGCACGGCCCAGATGTCGGTGAGTTCGGCGCGGCCGTTCTCCTCGTTGACCGTGAAGCCGACGGGATGCCGCATCCAGGCGTTGGCGGCGAGGATGAAGTACGCCGAGAGGTTGGTACCGACGGCGACCAGCCAGATGCAGGCCAGGTGCGCGCCTCGGGGGAGCCGGTGCCAGCCGAAGATCCACAGTCCGATGAAGGTGGACTCCAGGAAGAAGGCCAGCAGGGCCTCCATGGCCAGTGGCGCACCGAACACGTCGCCGACGAAGCGGGAGTACTCGCTCCAGTTCATGCCGAACTGGAACTCCTGCACGATGCCGGTGACCACGCCCATGGCGAAGTTGATCAGGAAGAGCTTGCCGAAGAACTGGGTGGCCTGGAGGTACTCGTGCCTGCCGGTCCGGTACCAGAGGGTCTGGAGCACGGCCACGATGAACGACAGCCCGATGGTCAGGGGGACGAAGAGGAAGTGGTAGATCGTGGTGACGCCGAACTGCCACCTCGCGAGTTCAAGGGCTTCCATACCCGCCTCTCAGGTACCGACCGTCGGTAGTACTACAGATCGTAGTTCTACAGGCTGTCGTAGATCCATCCGCCCCCGAGAAAAGACGTGTTCCGTACGTCTCCCCTCGGGAGGGAAACGCCCTTCGGGAGGCCCCGGCGTGGGAGGCCGGGGTACCCACACCGCTCTCACCTGGGGCGGGGCCGCAGCGGGCCGGACGGGGAAGGCCCGTGGGAAGCGGCCGTGTGCGTTCGGGCACACGTGTTCGCGCGCGTTCTCCGGAAAAGGCGGGGACCAGCCGCTTCCGTGACCTGGCGGACGCCAGAGCCGATCCGCGTGCTCCCGGCGCGGGGAGTTCACGCACGACGACGGCGCGCCCCGGATGAGGGGCGCGCCGTCGTCGGGGCCGGTCCGGCACCGATCCGGTGCCGCGGTGCCGGATCCAGGGCCGGAAGAGAAGGGACGGAGAGGGGCCGGGTCAGTTCTCCGTGGTGCCCTCGCGCTCGTCGATCAAGCCCTCCATCAGGTCCACCTCGGACTGCTGGGCGTCGATCATCCCCTGGGCGAGGTTGACGACCAGCTCCTCCCCGCCCAGGTCCACCTCGGCCTCGGCCATCTCGATGCCGCCCTTGTGGTGTTCGATCATCAGCTCCAGGAAGAGGATCTCGGCCTCCACGCCCTCGGACTCCTCCAGGGCCACCATCTCCTCGGAGGAGGCCAGGCCAGGCATGCTGTCGGGGACCTCCCCCTCGCCGCCGCCGTGGTCGTGGCCCTCCATCCAGGCCATCGGCGGCCGCGCGCCGCGCGAGTTCAGCTCCCAGGCCATCAGCCACCCCTGCATGATCCCGATCTGGGCCTGCTGGGTCCGGGCCATGTCGGTGGCCACCGTGTGCAGGTCCGCGTCCTCGGTCTTGTCCAGGACGATCATCGACATGTCCACGGCCTGGGCGTGGTGCGCGCTCATGTCGCGCAGGAACCCGGCGTCCGGGCCGGTGTCCAACGGATGGGACGGGCGCCCCAGCAGATAGCCCGCCCCCACGGCCAGTACGACCAGGACCACAGCGATCCATGTCGGTACCGAGCGCCAGGACACCTGCGGTGACGGGTCTTCGTACGGCGTCTCGTCGTTCGCCCACGCATCCCCGTCTTCGGCGTCCCCGACGTCGTCGACTCCGGGTTCAGGGCCGTTTCTGTGTTCCATGGGAACCATCCTGGTCGAATCGCACAACTGTGGTGCCAAAGTAGAGGATAGAAAGTCCCTTTTGTCACCACCCACCCAGGAGATCAAGTGGCCAAGAAGAAGACGGCGGAGGAGCGCCGCCGCCGAGCAGCCGAGTTGAAGGCTCAACGCCTCAAGGAGGAACGACGTCGCAAGGTCCTCACCATCGCCGGCATCACGACCGCTGTGGTCCTGGTTGTGGGACTACTCGCGTTCCTGATCTTCATGGAGTTCCGTAGCCGCTCGATCTCGGGAGTGGAGGAGTTCGAGGTCGGCTCCTACGAGCACGTCGACACGGGACAGCGCGTGGACTACGAGCAGTCCCCGCCCGTGGGCGGCAACCACTGGAACGCCTGGCAGAACTGCGGCGTGTACCCCGAGCCGGTGACCAACGAGTTCGCGGTGCACTCCCTGGAGCACGGCGCGGTGTGGATCAACTACCAGCCGGACCTGCCCGAGGACGAGGTGCAGACCCTGGTCGACATGTACAGTCCCGGCGACTACCTGGTGATCAGCCCCTACGAGGGTGACATGGACGCTCCGATCGTGGCCTCCAGCTGGGGTCGCCAGGTCTCCGCCGAAACCGCCGACGACGAGAACCTCCAGCGCTTCGCGCAGCTCTATGAGCGCGGCACCGACGTTCCCGAGCCCGGCGCCTCATGCTCCGGCCAGGTGTCGGAGACCGCCGCCGAGATCGACGCCGCGATCAGCGGTGGAGAGATGGAGCAGACCGAGGGCATGGAGGGCCCCGAGGGCGAGGGCGGTGACGCCGGAGCCGAGGAGGAGACCGAGGACGAGGCCTCCGACGCCACCCCCGGGGCTGACGAGGAAGAGCAGGCCGAGGACGAGCAGACCGAGGAAGAGCAGTGACGGGACCCTTCACCCGCTCTCTGGCTTCATGACCCCCTCCGTGCCCCCACGACACGGACGCGCGGGGCCGTCAGCGTTCGCTGGCGGCCCCGCGCCCGTTGTCCACAGGACCGGGCACCGCCTGGTGTACCGGACCCGGGCGGGCTCAGCTTGGTAAAGGGGGAGGTCACGCCTTCGCCCGCTTCGGCATGCCCTCTCGCGGCGCTCGGATGCCCGCTCACTCCCAGCGCGGTTACTGCCAAGGTCGGGGGCCGGGGGGCGCCCGGCGCTCCCCGCACTGGGTCAGAGTCCGCCGTCGGGCCGCGCCGGCACGTGCTCGGTGATCAGGTCGCTGACCGTCGTCAGCGCGGCGGCGGGGGCGCCGTGTGCGGAGGGAACGGACAGTTCCACGTAGGCCTCGTGGCCGACCACCGTGTACAGCGTGGGGGAGTCCTCCGGCTGCGGCAGCCACGCAACGCCGTTGACCTCCTCCAGGTAGGAGTCCGGCGCCAGGGCCGTGGGCCTCGGCACTCCGCAGCGCAGCCCGATGGCCGGGTCCCCCCAGGCCGCCGTCAGCTCCGAGTCGGGCCGTACCTGTGCCCGCTCGGCACCCAACAGGGTCTCGGGGAGGTCTGCGACGAGTTCCGCGCAGGTCTCGGCGGTCGCCGCGTCCGCCTCCGGGGGATCCATCCGCACGGTCTGCGCGCCACAGCCCGCTGCCACCAGGGTGACGGCCACGGCCACACCGGCGTACGCGCTCCGTCTCACAGGGACCTCGATTCGGACGACGCGACAGGGCGCCTCAGATGTTGACTATGGGACAGGTGAGGGTCCGAGCGATGCCGTCCAGACGCTGGATCCGGGCCACCACGAGGGCGCCCAGGGAATCGACGTCTTCGGCACTGGCCTGGACGATGACATCGTAGGGCCCGGTCACGTCGTGGGCCTTCTCGACCCCCTCGATGCCCCGGATACGTCCCGCCACCTCGGCGGCCTGACCGACCTCGGTCTGGATCAGGATGTATGCCTGCACCATGAAGTACTCCTTCGTATACGCCGGGTGTGGGAGTCGAGCGTCCCCGGCCGGGCCGACGGTGCGGCCGATGACGAACGGATGGCGGACGCGGGTCCAGGCCACCGCGCCGGAGCGTCACCGTACCCTGATCCCTGTGCGTAACACCATTGGGGGTCTCGGCGAATTCGCTCTGATCACACGCGTGACGAGCCAATTCCCCAAGACGGACGATGTAATCCTCGGGCCGGGCGACGACGCGGCGGTCGTCGCCGCGCCCGACGGCCGGACGGTGGCGACCACGGACCTGTTGGTCGAGGGGCACCACTTCCGACGCGAGTGGTCCAGCGCCGGCGACGTGGGGCACCGCGCCGTGGCGCAGAACTTCGCCGACATCGCCGCCATGGGCGCCCGGCCCACCGCCCTGCTCATCGGTTTCGCCGCGCCCGCGGACCTCCCGGTGTCCTGGGCGGACGAGTTCACCGCCGGGGTCCGAGACGAATGCGCGGTCTCGGGCGGCGCGGTCGTGGGTGGGGACATGGTGGGATCGGACACCCTCACCATCGCCGTCACCGCGCTCGGCGACCTCCAGGGAGGCGCGCCCGTGCGCCGCGACGGCGCCCGGCCCGGCGACGCGGTCGCCTACACCGGTCATCTGGGGCTGTCCGCAGCCGGGCTCGCCCTACTGGAGAGGGGGATCAACGGCCCCGCCGAGTGCCTGGCCGAGCACCGCAGGCCCAGCCCGCCCTACGCCAGGGGCGCCGAGGCGGCCCTGCTCGGAGCGACCGCGATGCTCGACGTCAGCGACGGCCTCGCCCAGGACCTCGGCCACGTGTGCCGGGCCAGCGGGGTGCGCGTGGACCTGGATGAGGGGAAACTGCGGCCCGAGCCCGCCCTGTTGGATGCGGTCCGCGTCCTGGGAGCCGGCCCCGGCCAGGCGGAGAGGGCCGCACGCGACCTGATGGTCTCCGGAGGGGAGGACCACGCGCTCGCCGCCGTCTTCCCGCCGGAGACCGTACTGCCCGACCACTGGCACCGTGTGGGAACCGTGACCGAAGCAGCGCACGAAACCTCAGGAAAAGGCAGTAATCCGGTTACGGTCGACGGACGCACGCCCCGCAGTACGGGTTGGGACCATTTCCGCCGGGGATGAGCCTGTTTGGATTTGTCCTGTTTAGCTCTCGCGCTAGGCTTTGCGAATGCGGCCTACGCCGTTTTCGAACAGGTCGCCCGGGTCGTGGGACACGGCGGTCCACGCAGGATTCCTCCCACGAGCGACTGGCCGAGAGGGGCAGGAGGAGAAGCTACCCGCCGAAGGCCTTTCCTCGCGGTGAAGACGTACGCGAAGGGGCGCGCCGCGGAGGCAAGCAGCGGGGCCAGAGTCCTCGGCGGAGGGCGACGGGAACGTCGAGAGGCGGTTTATGGGGCGGCATGGCTGGCGGAACAGCGTCCCCCGGGGTGCGCACCGCAGCGAGCCGGAGAACGCGGGCGCGCTGCGGCGGCTCGGCGGCCTCGTCGAGAGCACGGTTCCCAAACGCGTCGAACCACCGCGGCTGCTCAACGTGCTCGTCATCTCCGGTGTCATCCTCGGCCTGCTCCTGTTCGGCTACAGCACTACCCAGATCTACTTGCAGTTCGGCAGTACTCCGGGCACGACCGAGAGCCCCGGGACCCAGAACGGCTCCCAGCCCACGCACGACGCCTCCTCGGGGGCGGAGACGGAGAGCGGAGACTCGGCCGCCGGTGACGACGGGCAGCAGGGGCCGCAGACACAGGCGGGTTCGGAGCCCACCACGGTCGTCTACCAGGTCACGGAGTCCACGTCGGTCGGGTTCACCGGCCACGTCACCGTCACCAACACCTCACAGACCAGGCTGGAGGCCTGGGAGTTGGCCCTGGCCTTCGACTCAGCCGAGGTCACGGAGGTCCGCGGCGCCGACTGGGAGGAGATCGAGGACGGCATCCTGGCCCGCCAGCCCGGGAGGCAGGACGGTCTGGAACCCGGTGAGTCGGTCGCACTCACCTTCGACGCGGTGGGCGTACCGCAGGGCCCGGTCCGCTGCTCCCTGAACGGGCACGTCTGCGCGCTCTGAGCCGCGCACGCCCGCCACCGACTTACCGGAAACGACGAAGGCCCCCGACCGTGACGGTCGGAGGCCTTCGACGAAATCCAGAAGGACTGGGAACCCTAGCGGGCCACCTTGCCAGCCTTGATGCACGAGGTGCAGGCGTTCACGCGCTTGGGCGTGCCGCCCACACGGGTGCGAACGGTCTGGATGTTGGGGTTCCAGCGGCGGCGGGTGCGACGGTGCGAGTGGGAAACACTGTTACCGAACCCTGGTCCCTTGCCGCAGACGTCGCAGACGGAAGCCACGGTAACTCCATTCAAGCGCTCGGGATCGCGCACGTCGCCGCACGCGAAGGTTCATCCGACCGGGAGAGGTCGGGCTGACTGGCTGGCGTAGACGCCAACCTGGGAAGAGTACACGAAGGACATGACCGGACGAGGCAGCCTTGTGCCGCCGACCGGTGACCGTACGCGCAACGGTGGGCCAAGGCATGGCCGTTGGCGGCCTCGGAACCCACCGGAGCATCGAATCCACCGTGCAGACACGGCGAAAACGCGATGAACTCCGATGAGTATACCCCGGTTGAAGGGGGACGGGCACCCTCGGGCACAGGACGGCCCCGCCCGCCGGGAACACGGCCGTCCGCTCCCTCCGCCGACGACCCCCACAAGGGGGCGCGCGAGCGTCGCACCGGAGGACTACCGTGGCGGTGACCGGCGATCCGAGACGGGGAAGCACACGTGAGTACCTGGGACGAACCGCTGAGCAGGGGACCGCTCAGGGGCAAAACGGCGAAGGCCCTCGCCGAGAAGCTCGACCTGCACACCCTGGGCGACCTGCTTCGCTACTACCCGCGCCGGTACGACCGGCGCGGCGACCTGACAGACCTCGCCGAACTGCGCGAGGGCGAGGAGGTCACCGTGCAGGCCCGCGTCCTGGACGCCAAACGGCGCACCGTTCCAGCCCGACAGGGCCGCCGCCGCATGGACATGATGGAGGCCACCGTCACGGACGGCACCGGCCGCCTGCACCTGACGTTCTTCAACCGGGGCTCCTACCACCAGAACGCACTCGTCTCCGGGCGGCTGGCCATGTTCTCCGGCAGGGTCTCCACGTTCAAGGGCCGCCGCCAGCTCGACCACCCCCAGTACGAGCTCATCGACGAGGACGGCCGTGAGGGCGAGCGGGCCCAGGCCTACGCCGAGGAGCTCATCCCCGTCTACCCCGCGGTCAAGGGCATGGATTCCACGACCATCGCCCGCACCGTCGAGGTCGTCCTGGCCGACGTCGACACCCTGCCCGACCCGCTGCCGCCCGAACTCCGCGAACGCCGCAAGCTCCTCGGCGTCGCCGACGCCCTACGCGGAATCCACCGCCCCGCCGCGTGGGCCGACGTGGGCGCCGCCCGGCGCCGACTGAAATGGGACGAGGCGTTCGTCCTGCAACTCGCGCTCGCCCAGCGGCGCCACCACGCCGAGGAGCTGCCCGCCAAACCCCGTCCCGGCGCGGCCGGCGGCATCCTCGACGCATTCGACGCCCAGCTGCCGTTCACGCTCACCGAGGGCCAGCACGAGGTGGGCGGGCGCCTCGCCGAACGGCTCGACGCCGCGCACCCCATGCACTGCCTGCTCCAGGGCGACGTGGGCTCGGGCAAGACCCTGGTGGCGCTCCGCGCCATGCTTCGGGTCGTGGACTCCGGCGGCCAGGCCGTCATGCTCGCCCCCACCGAGGTCCTCGCCCAGCAGCACCACCGGTCCATCAGCGCCATGCTCGGGGCGCTCGGCCGCGCCGGGCAGATCGACGGGGCCGAGAACGCCACCCGGGTGGCGCTGCTCACCGGCTCCATGAACGCCGCCGCCCGACGGGAGGCCCTGCTGGACGCGGCCTCCGGCGCGGCGGGGATCGTCGTGGGCACCCACGCCCTGCTCCAGGAGCACGTGACCTTCGCCGACCTGGGCCTGGTGGTGGTCGACGAGCAGCACCGCTTCGGTGTGGAGCAGCGTGACGCCCTGCGCGAGAAGGCCGTGGACGGGCGCCCGCACGTACTGGTGATGACCGCCACCCCGATCCCACGCACCGTCGCGATGACCGTCTACGGCGACCTCGACGTGGTCGCCCTCACCCAGCTGCCCACCGGCCGCGCCCCGGTGTCCACGCACGTGGTGCCCGCGCGGGAGAAGCCGCACTTCCTGGCGCGGGCCTGGGAGCGCATCCGGGAGGAGGCGGCCAACGGGCACCAGGCGTTCGTGGTATGCCCACGGATCGGTGACGACGCGAAGGACGGTGCGGAGGAGGAGGCCGACGGCCAGTTCGAGGAGGACGCTCCGGGCGCCCGGCCTCCGCTGGCGGCGCTGGACGTGGCCGCGCGGCTGGAGGAGGGATCGCTCTCCGACCTGCGGGTGGAGGCCCTGCACGGCCGCATGGCCCCCGATGACAAGGACGCGGTGATGCGCCGCTTCTCGACGGGGGAGACCGACGCGGTCGTCTCCACCACCGTCATCGAGGTGGGCGTGGACGTACCGAACGCCACGGTGATGGTCATCATGGACGCGGAACGCTTCGGTGTCTCGCAGCTGCACCAGCTGCGTGGCCGGGTCGGCCGCGGCCGGCTGCCCGGGTTGTGCCTGCTGGTCACCGACGCGGAGGAGGGCTCACCGGCCCGGGAACGGCTGGCGGCCGTGGCCGCGACCCCTGACGGGTTCGAGCTCTCCCGCGTGGACCTGGAGCTGCGACGGGAGGGCGACGTGCTGGGCGACTCGCAGTCGGGTGCCCGGTCCACCCTGAGGATGCTCACGCTGCTCAAGGACGAGGAACTCATCGGACAGGCGCGCGAGGAGGCATCGGAGTACGTGGCCGGGGACCCCGAACTGGACGGGTACCCCCCGCTCGCCGAGGCGCTGGAGACGCTGCTGCCCGCGGAGCGCGCGGAGTACCTGGACAAGGCCTGAACGGTCGGGCCGCTTCCTTGGCTACCGTGGTGGCATGACCCGCATCATCTCCGGGACGGCCGGTGGACGGCGCATCTCCGTCCCCGAGGGCCGCACCACCCGCCCCACCAGCGACCGCGCACGCGAGGCGCTGTTCTCCTCGGCCCAGTCCGACCTCGGCACCCTCAACGGACTACGGGTGATGGACCTGTACGCGGGCTCGGGGGCGATCGGTCTGGAGGCCCTGTCCCGGGGAGCCGTGCACGCGCTGCTGGTGGAGGCCGACCGCAAGGCGGCCCAGGTGGCCAGGAAGAACATCGCGGAACTCGGACTGCCCGGCGCGCGGCTGGTGACCGACCGGGTGGCGAGGGTGCTCGGCCAGGACAACGAAGACGACCCCTACGACCTTGTGGTCGCCGACCCGCCCTACGCCGTCACCGACGCCGATGTCTCCCGTGTGCTGGCCGACCTGGTCGGTCGCGGCTGGCTGGCCGAGGACGCCGTGGTCGTCGTCGAACGCTCCAAGCGCGGGCCCGAGCCCGTCTGGCCCGAGGGTCTGGAGCGCGACCGCAGCCGGGGGTACGGGGAGGCGGTTCTCTGGTACGCCCGCCCGTCGCCCTCCGCCACCCTCAACTGACGCCTGCGGCGCGGTGTTCGCCGTGCCCGTCGCCCTCCGCCACCCTCAACTGACGCCTGCGGCGCACGACATTCGTTGTGTCATTGCCCACTCGCCGTCCAGTCCGGCGAGCCTCCCGGAGGTGGCGGCGGGAACTGGGGTAGAAAACGGTCGGGAGGCCCATAACGACGTGTATGGACGCGTGTTCGCGGCCTCCGCGGCAGGTGGTGCGCTGGAAGCGCGTGTATGTCCGCGGCGTGGGCGAACGCGGCCACTAAGCGGGTGTTGCCCGAATCCGCACGAGGGCGAACCCCTACGATCGCGATACCCGAACGTAGTTCTGTGAGAGGGGCGATCCACCGTGCGCCGAGTCGTCTGCCCGGGTTCCTTCGACCCGGTGACCCACGGCCATATCGACATCATCGGCCGGGCGACCAAGCAGTATGACGAGGTCGTCGTCGCCGTGCTCAACAACGTCCAAAAACGCGGCCTGTTCACCGTTCCCGAGAAGCTCGACATGCTCCGGGAGAGCACCGCCGAGTTCGGCAACGTGCGGGTCAGCGAGTTCGACGGGCTCCTCGTCGACTTCTGCCGGTCGAATGGCATCGAGACCATCGTTCGCAGCCTGCGCTCGGTCAGCGACTTCGACTACGAACTCCAGATCGCCCAGATGAACTACCGCCTCTCCGGCGTGGAGACCGTGTTCATGACGGCGAACCCCCAGTACTCCTTCCTGTCCTCCAGCCTGGTCCGTGAGATCGCTCAGCACCACGGGGACGTCTCCAGCCTGGTCACCCCCTACGTCGAGCAGCGCCTGCGGGAGAAGTACTCGGAACGGGCCTGAAGCCCGTCCGGTGCACGCTCGCTCAGTCCCGGGGACACACCGCCTGCCGAGCGACGCGTCGGGCGGGGAAGCCGGCCCCGACTCTCCTCGGTACGGGACGAGCGGGGCGGACCGGGAGCTGATTTGGGTGGTCGGGGACATGGTAGGTAGAATCTTAGTTTGACCATGGGCGTCACCGGTTCTCGGCGCGCGCCCGCGTCGGCCGTAGGCGGGACCTCCCGCGCATCCGGCGCTCCATACCTCTCGTGAAAGCTCGATGACCCTGTCTCGTCTAGATCCTCGTGACCCGTTCGTGGTCGACACCCGTCAGCTGGGCCGCCAGCCGGGGTCGATGCGGACCGTCAACCGCATTGTGACCGTCCCCGAAGCGTTCTCCGGGGCGATGGCGTCCGTGCCCGAGGGCAGTGAGATCGAGCTGGATCTGCGTCTGGAAGCGGTGATGGAGGGTGTCCTCGTCACCGGCACCGTCCGCGGCCAGCTCAACGCCGAGTGCTCACGCTGCCTGGACCCGCTCTCGCACGACATCGATGCCGGGTTCCAGGAGCTGTACCGGTACCCCGGCGACGAGGACCCGGCCGCCGGGGCGGGCGAGGACGCGGAGGACAAGGATGAGGACTACTATCTAGAGGGCGATCTGCTCGACCTCGGATCTGTGGTCCGAGATGCCGTCGTGCTCGCGCTCCCGCTCACACCGTTGTGCGGCCCGGACTGCCCCGGCCTGTGCCCCGAGTGCGGTGCGAAACTCGCCGAGGCCGGTCCCGACCACGGCCACGGCGACAACGTCGACCCGCGCTGGGACGCACTCCGCAAGATCGCGGAGGATCCCGGCGAACGATGAGCTCGTGAACCGATCACGGACGGCCGCCCCCGGGCGCGCCCCCGTCGACCGGAGCACGCCCTCCCCGCCACAGCGCGCGGGGTGACCAGATAAGCGACCTCCCGCGACCGCGGGGGTGACCCAGGAGGATTGAAGTGGCCGTCCCGAAGCGGAAGATGTCGCGGAGCAACACCCGGACCCGCCGTTCCCAGTGGAAGGCGTCGCGCCCGGTGCTGGTCAACTGCCCGCGCTGCCGCGACCCGAAGCAGCCCCACATCGCGTGCCCGACCTGCGGCACCTACAACAACCGCCAGGTCACCAACCCGGCCTAGGTCGTGTTCCCTGGATCATTCCGCCGTATAGCGAAAGCATCCAAGAAACACTTCCTAGCGGATGCCTGGCTTCGGGTCCCAGTACCCGGTTCTCGATCCGCCTCGGGGCGGACCCGTCCAACGGGTCCGCCCCGAAGTGCTGTCCGGGTGCGGGCGCACCCCGCCCTCACACTCCCCGAGCGCCGCCGTACGAGGATTTGTAGAGTTACCTGAGGAACGACGCATGACACACGACGGATACAGGCACACCCAGTAGCACCAGACAGCACACCGCACAGCGATCCGGGCTCCCCGGGTTCCCGCGTTCGTGGTGGTTGCCGGGGGAGCGGAGCCTCCCGCGACGATCACCTCGTTTTCGAGCACCCTGGCCTGACCTCGGATCCCTCCAGTCCCCGCGCCGGTCCCCGGCGCACGAACAGGGAAGTGAACCAGTGGCCAACCAACTCTCCGCCTCCGAGGCCAAGTCCTTCCACGGGGCGATCGGGGTCGAAGTCGACCCGAAGATCCTGCTCCGGGCTCTGACCCACCGCTCCTACGCCTACGAGAAGGGGGGCCTGCCCACCAACGAGCGCCTGGAGTTCCTCGGCGACTCCGTGCTCGGTCTGGTGGTCACCGACACCCTCTTCCGCAAGCACCCCGACCTGCCCGAGGGGCAGCTCGCCAAGCTGCGCGCCGCCGTGGTCAACATGCGCGCCCTCGCCGACGTCGCCCGCGGCCTGGGCATCGGCGCCTACATCCGGCTCGGCCGGGGTGAGGAGGGCACCGGGGGCCGTGACAAGTCCTCGATCCTGGCCGACACCCTGGAGGCGGTCATCGGTGCCGTCTACCTGGACCGCGGCCTGGAAGTGGCCTCGGAGTTCGTGCACCGGCTCTTCGACCCGCTCATCGCCACGGCCTCCGGTCTGGGCGCCGGACTGGACTGGAAGACCTCCTTGCAGGAGCTGACCGCGGCCGAGATGCTCGGTGTTCCCGAGTACCACGTGGACGAGAGCGGTCCCGACCACCAGAAGACCTTCCGCGCGACGGTCCGCGTCGCGGGGGAGAGCTACGGCCTGGGCGAGGGGCGTAGCAAGAAGGAGGCCGAGCAGCAGGCCGCCGAATCGGCGTGGAAGGCCATCAAGGCCCGCTCCGAGGCCGCCGAGAAGGTCGCCGAGAGGGTCGCCGAAGAGGTGGCCGGAACCACCGCCGAGGCCAAGGCCTCCGGCGACGGGCAGGGGTGAGCTGAGGTGCCCGAACTCCCCGAGGTGGAGGTCGTCCGCCGCGGCCTGGCCGAGCACGCCCTGGGCCGCGCCGTCGGCGCGGTCGAGGTCCTGCACCCCCGGTCGATCCGGCGGCACGTGCCCGGCGCCGCGGACTTCGCCGCCCGCCTGTCGGGCCGGGTGCCCACCGCCGCGCACCGGCGCGGCAAGTACCTGTGGCTGCTCCTGGACAGCGACGAGATGCTTCTCACCCACCTGGGGATGAGCGGGCAGATGCTGGTCCAGCCCGCGGGCAAGCCCGACGAGAAGCATCTGCGGGTACGCCTGCCGCTGTCGGACGGCACCGAACTGCGCTTCGTCGACCAGCGCACCTTCGGCCACCTGATGGTGGACGTTCCCGGTGCGCGCGATGATGTGCCCTCGTCGGTGGACCACATCGCCCTGGACCCGCTCGACCCCGACTTCACCCCCGAGGTGTTCGTGCGGGCGCTGCGGGCGAGGCGTACCGAGGTCAAGCGGGCGTTGCTGGACCAGTCCCTGATCAGCGGCGTCGGCAACATCTACGCCGACGAGGCGCTGTGGCGCTCGCGGCTGCACTGGGCGCGCTCCACGCACGGGTTGTCCGACGAGCAGGCCACGGAGCTGCTGGGGCACGTGCGCGAGGTGATGACCGAGGCCCTGGAGGTGGGCGGCACCACCTTCGACGGCCTGTACGTCAACGTCAACGGCGAGAGCGGTTACTTCGAGCGGGGGCTCAACGCCTACGGCCGCCGTGACCTCCCATGTGGCCGGTGCGGCGCGCTGATCGTCCGCGAGGCGTTCATGAACCGTTCCTCCTACAGTTGCCCCGGCTGTCAGAGGGAGCCCGGGAGCCGGGCCTGAGGCAGCATCCGCGTGTTGGTGAGCAAAGTGTGTCTGTCAGGTAAGTGAGGAGTCGGGCCGTGGGGGACGACGACGGGACCGTTCGGCTGACCGCGTGGGTGCGCGGGCACGTGCAGGGCGTGGGTTTCCGCTGGTGGGCGCGGTCCAAAGCGCTGGAACTGGGGCTGACCGGTGCGGCCACGAACCTCGGCGACGGACGGGTCGAGGTGGTCGCCGAGGGGCCGAGGAGCGACTGCGAGCGGCTTCTTGGCCATCTCAGGGGCGGCGGAACACCTGGTCGTGTGGACTCCGTGATCGAACGTTGGTCTTCGTCCGGGGGGACCTTCAGCGGATTCGTCGAGCGGTGAGTATGCTTGTGGGGTAACGCGATTCGAGCACACCGCGCGACAGCGACGGCCGAGGGGCCGTCGGCAGGACCTCGCGGAGTGCGAAACGACCACTGTGCGGTGTCCGTGTCGTCCGCACACTCCGGCTGAGCCCGGGGCAACCGTGTTCGGATCGTGCGCTGCCACCTGCCCAGGTGCGTCATTCTGGGTTGTGGCCGTTACGGACCGTTGTAATCCAATCTTGACCAGCGGCGCGCACAGTGAGATCCTGGAAGATACATCGCGCAACCTTCCTGCCCGTATGCGGCAACGTCAGTCGACGCTCCCACGGGACATCGCGTGCGCGGATCATTGCTGGTCACTCAGCGTGGAGGACCCATATCATGGCGAAGGCTCTGTTTGGCCACGTCGGCGGCTCCGACCCTCGGATGGTCTCGGAGATGCGGCGGCTTCAGAAGCGGGTGCGCGACCTCGAGGAGGAGGTCAGCCGCCTTCAGGCCCAGAACGACCAGCTCAACATGGCCGTTACTGACACCGCTTCCAGCGCGACTGACCGCGAGCCCGCGCTCGCCTGACCTGACGCCGCCGACGTTTCGGCCCCAGCCAGGCTGGCCTTCGTGGTTGACCCACCGACGGGGACGCCGAGAGCACGATCCAGGCGTCCCTGGCCGGAACCGTCGACGGACCGGTCCTGAACCTCAGCCCGTCAAGCCGTAGTTTTTCCTTTCCCTTGCGGCCTTTTTTACCTTTGTACCCGGCGGACCCTTTCGCAACCCTTCGTGTCCGCCGGACATCCCCTCCCCCCGCCCGGTCACGGGAGTACCTGCTCAGTGGCCTGCTCCGTCAGGAGACACTGACCCGAACCCCACCCCTCGGTCACAGCTTCGTGGCACCCTTAGGTGATCGCGGTCCGTGTCAGAGGTGACCGTCGTGGGAGGTGTGGGTGTATCTGAAGAACCTGACGCTGCGCGGCTTCAAGTCGTTCGCGTCGGCCACCACCCTGCGTTTCGAACCCGGGATCACCTGTGTGGTCGGTCCCAACGGCTCGGGCAAGTCCAACGTCGTCGACGCCCTGTCCTGGGTGATGGGGGAGCAGGGGGCCAAGTCCCTGCGGGGCGGCAAGATGGAGGACGTCATCTTCGCGGGCACCTCCACCCGTCAGGCGTTGGGCCGCGCCGAAGTCAGTCTCACCATCGACAACACCGACGGTGCCCTCCCCATCGACTACACCGAGGTCACCATCAAGCGGACCATGTTCCGCAACGGCGGTTCGGAGTACGCCATCAACGGCGACACCTGCCGTCTCCTCGACATCCAGGACCTGCTCAGCGACTCCGGGATCGGCCGTGAGATGCACGTCATCGTCGGCCAGGGGCAGCTGGACACCGTCCTGCACGCCGGCCCCGAGGAGCGCCGCTCCCTCATCGAGGAGGCCGCGGGCATCCTCAAGCACCGCAAGCGCAAAGAGAAGGCGATCCGCAAGCTCAACGCGATGCAGGGCAACCTGGACCGGGTCACCGACCTCACCGCCGAGCTTCGCCGTCAGCTCAAGCCCCTGGGGCGCCAGGCCGAGCTCGCGCGCCGGGCCGCCGTCATCCAGGCCGACCTGCGCGACGCCCGCCTGCGCCTGCTCGCCGACGACATCGCCACCCTCACCGAGCAGCTGGCCAAGGAGGAGGCGGACGAGAAGGAGGTCCTCTCCCGCCGTGCCTCCGCTGAGGCCGCCCTCGCACAGGCCCAGGAACGCGAGACCGAGCTGGACGAGCAGTCCAGCGCCGCGGCCCCCGCCCTGGCCCGGGCACTGGAGACCTACCACGCCCTGTCCCGCATCACCGAGCGCCTGGACGCCGTGCGCGGCCTCGCGAACGAGCGCCACCGCAATCTGGCCTCCGTCGACGACGAACCCGTGCACCACCGCGACCCCGAGGAACTGGAGATGGAGGCCGAGGAGGCGGCCGCCCAGGAGGAGGAGCTCCTCACCCGGCTGGAGGAGGTCCGGGAGGTCCTGGAGACCGCCGTCACCGAGCGCGCCGCCGCCGAGGACGCCCTGCACCACGAGGAGAAGCGGCTGGAAGCCGCCGCACGCGCCTCCGCGGACCGCCGTGAGGGGCTCGTGCGGCTGTCCGCGCGGGTGGAGAGCCTACAGAGGCATCTCACCTCCAGCGAGGAGGAGATCACCCGCTTGGAGGAGTCCGCCCAGCAGGCCGCCGAGCGCGCCGAACAGGCCCAGGCCGAGTACGAGACGGCCGCTGAGGAGTCCGCCGGGCTCGACGAGGGCGACGCCGAACTCGACTCCGTTCAGGAGCGGGCCGCCCGTCGGCTATCCGAGGCCGAAACCGAGCTCAACCGCCTACGCGACGCCGAACGCGCCGCCGAGGGCGAGCGCGCCGCGCTCGCCGCCCGCAAGGAGGCCCTGGAGATGGGGCTGGCGCACAAGGACGGCGCCGACACCCTCCTGGGCGCCGACCTTCCCGGGATGCTCGGCAGTCTCGCCGCGCTCGTGCAGGTCGAGCCGGGCCAGGAGACCGCCGTGGCCGCGGCCTTCGGCACCGCCGCGGGCGCTGTAGCCGTCAGCGAACCCGACACCGCCGTGGCCGCCCTCGACCTGCTCAGGTCCGAGGACGCGGGCCGGGCCGGGATCGTCATCGCCCAGGCTTTTCCCGCCGTGCCCCTCCAGGAATGGCCCGAGCTGCCCGTCGGGGCCCGCTACGCCCTCGACGCCGTCGTCGCACCCGAACACCTGCGCGGCGCGGTCACCACCCTGCTGGACCGCACCGCTCTGGCCGCCGACACCGCCACCGCCCGCGACCTCGTCGGCAAGGTCCCCGGCGTGCGCGCCGTCACCCCCGAGGGTGACGTGTTCGCCTCCGCGCTGGTCCACGGCGGATCGGCCGCGGCCCCCAGCCTGCTGGAGGTGCAGGCGGCCGTGGACGAGGCGGGCGAGAGGCTGGAGCTGGCCGTGGAGGCCGCGTCGCGGATCGCGGCCGAGCTGGAGGAGTGCAAGCGCGGGCGCGCCGACCTGGCCGCCGAGGTGGAGGAGCTCACCGCTCGCCGCCGCCAGAGCGACCGCAAGCGCAACGAGTCCGCCCAGCGGCTCGGCAAGCTCGGCGGGCAGGCCCGCTCCGCCGAGGCCGAGTCCGAGCGGTATGCGGCGGCCGCCGCCAAGGCCGTCGCCGCGCGCGGTGAGGAGAGCGACAGGCTGGCCCGCCTGGAGGAGGAGCTGGCCGAGGCCGAGGAGATGGCGGCCTCCATCGAGGAGGACGCCCCCGACGCCGATACCCGCGACGAGCTGGCCGCCCAGGCTTCGCGCGCCCGCGCCACCGAGATGGAGCGGCGCCTGGCGGTGCGCACCGCCGAGGAGCGCGCCCGCTCGATCGCCGGTCGTGCCGGGCAGCTGCGTGCCCAGGCCTTCGAGGAGCGGCGCGCCGTGGAACGCGCGGACGAGCGCCGCCGTACCCGTGCCGCGCAGGCCACCATCGCCGGAGCCGTCGCCGAGAGTGCCCGGCTGGCCCTGGACCGGATCGCGGTGTCCCTGGTCGCCGCCGAGTCCGAGCGGGCCGCCGCGGAGAAGGAGAAGGAGGCTCGTGACGCCGAGCTCAGGACCGTGCGTGCCCGGGTGCGCGAGCTGTCCGTGGACCTGGAGAAGCTGACCAGTTCGGCGCACAGCGGCGAGGTGGCCCGTGCTGAGCGGCGCATGCGCCTGGAACAGCTGGAGACCAAGGCGATGGAGGAGATGGGTGTGGACGTGCCCACCCTCATCGCCGAGTACGGGCCCCGGGTGCCCGTGCCTCCGCCCGCGGACGCCGGTGAGGACGCGGTCCCGCTGCCGTATGTGCGCGAGGTACAGGTCAAGCGGGCCAGGTCCGCCGAGCGCCAGCTCAACCAGCTGGGCAAGATCAACCCGCTCGCGCTGGAGGAGTTCGCGGCCCTGGAGGAGCGGCACGCGTTCCTCAACGCCCAGTTGGAGGATCTGAAGAAGACCCGCCGGGACCTGATGGACATCGTCCAGGAGGTCGACGCCCGTGTGCAGGAGGTCTTCTCCGCCGCCTACCTGGATGTGGAGCGCGAGTTCGCGGCGATCTTCGGACGGCTGTTCCCCGGCGGCGAGGGGCGGCTGCTGCTCACCTCGCCCGAGGACATGCTGACCACCGGTATCGAGGTGGAGGCGCGTCCGCCCGGCAAGAAGGTCAAGCGGTTGTCGCTGCTCTCCGGCGGCGAGCGGTCCCTGACGGCCGTGGCCTTCCTCGCGGCGATCTTCAAGGCCCGACCGTCGCCGTTCTACGTGATGGACGAGGTCGAGGCGGCCCTGGACGACACCAACCTACAGCGGCTACTGGTGATCTTCGAGGAACTGCGTGCTTCCTCGCAGCTGATCGTCATCACCCACCAGAAGCGCACGATGGAGGCGGCCGACGCGCTGTACGGCGTGACCATGCAGGGCGACGGTATCTCCCAGGTGATCAGCCAGAAGCTCGAACGCCCCGCCTGACGGCCGGATCCGGCCACGCACGCTCTGTGAGGGACCGGTAGCGTCCGTCCGGTTCGTACGGGGACGGGGAGGCGGCATGACCGGAGAGTCCACCCTCATGCTGGCCCCTGTGCACGGTGTCTCTGCCCGGTTTCGTGGTCCTCTTCGTGGCGCGGACCCGCGATCCAGGGAATCCCGCCTGGCGCGGGTTCCTGCTCTGCGGGATCTGGGGGCGGATTCGCTGTCGCCCTCCTGTTCCTGGTCACGGACGTCTCATGGCCGGGTCGGATGATGGACGTCCGTCCCGATGAAGGGCTGAGCTGCTACCCGGTCCTGGGGCAGAGACCGCCGTGGAACGGTTCCGGCTTCCACCACGAGGCGCAGGCCTGCGCCGAGATGGCCCTTCCCTGGCTGGGCTGGGCCCCGGTGGCCTCGTCGCCCTGGTCTGCCTCGTGCTGCGCGTCCGGGAGAGCGCCCTCGACGCCGTCAACGGGAAGGAGGAGCTAAGGGAGCGGCTCAGGCGTGACCGCCGCGGCGGTGGGGAACCGACCGGCACCTGACACGCGGCCGGGGCCGCCCCTCCCGTCGGAAGGAACGGCCCCGGTGCGGCGGTGGAGCCCCGGGGGCGCTGTCTAGCCGCGCGCGATGGTGATCACCGGGGAGGTCCAGGTCTCCCAGTGCTCGGGGTTGTCCGGGTCGCCGAGCGCCTTGAGCGCACGGACCTCCAGGCGGTACTCGCCGTCCTTGACGGGCTTGATCTTGTCGTGCCTGTCCACGACCGTGCCGTCCCACGGGTAGCTGAAGAACGACGTCCCGGTCGCGCTGCGGTGCACGTGGTCCACTGACACGGCGACGTTGCGGTGCGGGTGCACCGGGCGTCCGGTGCGCTCGTCGACGACGACCATCTCCAGCTTGGTGACGTGGTGGTCGAAGTGCGCGGTGACGTACGGGACGTCCGGCAGCCCGTCGACCCACGCCATCGTGTAGGTGGCGCCGTCGGGCTGGTTCTCGAACGTGCCGCCGTCGGCGCTGGCGCACTCCAGGCCGGAGAAGGCGCCGCAGTCGGTGATCCTGGCCAGCCACGGCAGCTCGAAGGTGTCGCCCGCCCCGTCGGTGATCGGGGTCATCGCCTCGATCTCCTGGTAGTCCCCGTTGTAGGCGGCGTACGGGACGCGGTAGGTCTCGCCGTCCGCCTCGGCCACGGTGACGTACCCGCCGTAGATCATCTGTTCGAAATCCTGGGCGGGCGGGGTGACGGTCACCTGGACCTCGGCCGACCCGCCAGGGACCACGGTCACCTCGTCGGTGTCGAAGGCCACATCGGCGAAGCCGTCGTTGTAGCTGGGCGTGAAGGTGTTGCCGTGGGTGCCCAGAGCGCTCTCGTGGCCCAGTTCGTAGGTGGCCTCCTCGTCGCCGTCGTTGGTGATGGTGACCGTCTCGGTCACGGCGCCCTCGGTGGCGCCCAGGGACAGTTTGCCGGGGGCCACGGCCGTGGAGGCCAGCACCGATCCGGGCACGTCCAGCATGCCCGCGCCCTGGCGGTGCACGTTGTCCGGGTAGCCCAGGTCGGGGTTGCCCCACCATGCCTTGGGGTCGGCGCTGTTCTGTAGGGCGTCGCGCACCTCGTACGCGTCCAGGTCGGGCCGTGCCTGCAACAGCAGGGCGACGCCGCCCGCCACGTGCGGGGAGGACATCGAGGTGCCGCTGAGGGTTGCGTAACCGCCCTTGGCCACGGGGTAGGTGGAGTTGATCAGGCCGCCCGGGGCACCGATGTCCGGCTTCAGCCCCAGGTCGGGGGAGAGGCCGAAGGAGCTGAAGGAGCTGATCAGGCCGCCGGTCGGGTTGGGGACGGTGGTGTTCTCGCCGGTCCAGGACAGGGTGACGGGCTCTTCGCGCTCCAGGAGGTCCCGCAGGTGGGCGCCGGAGGCGGCGGAGACCCCGACGGCGAACGCACCCTGGTCGACGATGCCGCCGCCCGCGAACATGCCCGCGACGTTGTTGTACACGACCACGCCGGTGGCGCCCGCGGCCAGGGCCGCGTCGTACTTCTCGGCGAAGGCGCACTCACCGCGCACCATCAGCGCCGTCCTGCCCTCGGGGTCACCCTCCAGCTCGTCGCCCAGGGTCGTGCAACCCCGTCCGACGTAGACGAGTTCGTCAGTCTCTCCGGACGCGGGCGGCGGGACGGCCTCACCCATCTCCATGTAGGCCAGGGTCTCGCCGCTGGGGTTGGCGGTGACGGAGGCGGCCTGGATGTGGGTGTTGTCGAAGGAGGCGACGCCGATCACGTCCTCGCCCAGGCCGGGGGCGCCCGCGGAGTACAGGCCGGTGTCGCCCTCGTTGCCGATGGAGGCGACCACGGCCATGCCCTGGTCGACCAGGTTGTCCGAGGCGACGGCCGTGGGGTACTGCGGCCAGGAGTGCGCGGAGCCCACGCTCATGTTGAGCACGTCCATGCCGTCGTCCAGGGCCTGCTCCATGGCGGCGATCATGACGTCGGATGTGGTGGAGCCCTCGCAGCCGAACACCTTGTAGGCGCCGAACTCCACGTCGGGTGCCACGCCGGTGACCTCACCCTCGGCGCCCACGATCCCGGCCACGTGGGTGCCGTGGCCGTTGCAGTCCTGTGGGTCATCGTCGGGGACGGGCACGGAGGCCGGGTCGCTAGCGTTGAAGTCGTCGCCGACGAAGTCGTGGCCGACGACCACACGGTCGTTGGGGAATCCGCCGCCGCCCAGGTCGGGGTGGGTGTAGTCCACGCCGGTGTCCATGACGGCCACCCGCAGGCCCTCACCGGTCAGGCCGAGCTCGTTCTGGGCGGTGTCGGACCCGGTCATGGGCAGCGCGGTGTCCAGGTCGGGGGCGCTGTCATCGGTCTCGGGGATCCGGTAGGAGACGACGGGGTAGATGGCGTTGACGCCGGGGATCTCCCGGGCCGAGCCCACCTGTGTGTCGTCCATCTCGACGGAGAGGCCGTTCCAGAGGTCACTGAACGAGTGCCGTTCGTCGTATTCCAGGCCGTGCTCCTCGGCCTCGGCCCGGAACTCCTCCTGCTCGCCCTCGACCTGCCCCGAGGGGGAGCCCTCGGTGGTGGGCGGGCTTTCGAGTTCGATGAACCACAGGCCGTTGGCCTGGTGGGTCAGTTCGCCGTTCTCGGCGGAGGGGGCGGGGTGCAGGGGGGCGAGCTCTGAGGATTCGTCGGCGCTGGCCGGTGCGGCCGTGACCAAGCCCGCAATGAGTGTCAACCCGGCGAGCGGTGCCAGGCGAGTTCGGTGGGGTACCACCTTGTCAACACATCCCTTCTCGGTGCGCGCCGGGGGACACCGGGGGAGCGGGGCACCCCGCTGGATACGTCTGTGGTGCTCAGGGGGATACGCCGCTTAATGTCCGTACTCGGTTAATCGGCGCGCATAGCAACGAGATCATTGCTGTGTGCCATAAAGGTGTCAATGTTCATTAAGACTCAATCTGGCCACATGGCGGGACGAGAGGCGCGCTGTTTTTCATATTTGCGCAAACCGGACAATATGCTTTTTTGTCTTTTAATGGGATAAAAGGGCAGGGTGATGGGATGTTTCGCTCTCCGTGGAAAACACCGCCGTTCCGGCGAAGACGCAGGCCAGCGTAGCCCTTGGGGCGCTCCCCGGAGCGTGCGGCGGGCCGAGTACGCTGGAAGAGCCGGGCCGCCCACGGGCGGCCCGACCGGTGTCAAGGAAGCGAAGTCCGGCTAACGCGGCCACAAGCGGCCGCCCGACCCGGCGCTGTCCCGCAACTGTGAAGCCCCGTCCGTACGGGGACGAGCCAGGTCGCCTTCCCGACACCGACGTCCCCGTCCTCGTGGGAAGGACAGGCCGTCTCAGTTGGGACCGTGCTCCTTCCCCTGCCGAAAAGGAGCACCGTGCGGACCGCACGCCATCTTCCCCTCGCCCTCCTCGGGGCCGTACTCGTCCTGACCGCATGCGGTGCACAGGACGGTGACGCTCCCGACCCCGACCCCGGCCCGACCGCGGGTGACGGCGCCTTCCCCGTCACCATCGCCGACGCCACCGGCGAGGTCACCGTCGAGGAGGCGCCCGAGCGGATCGTCTCCCTGTCCGCCAGCCACACCGAGATGCTCTTCGCCATAGGTGCGGGCGACCAGGTCGAGGCCGTCGACGAGTACTCCAACCACCCGGAGGAGGCCCCCACCACCGCCTTGAGCGGCTTCGAGCCCAGCGTGGAGGCCATCACCGAGTATGATCCCGACCTGGTCGTGCTCGCCCGCAGCGCTGAGGCGACCGCCTCGCAGCTGGAGACCGTGGGCATCCCGGCGCTGGTCCTCGACGCCGCCGTGGACCTGGAGGACACCTACGACCAGATCCGCCTGCTCGGCGACGCCACCGGCAAGGCCGAGGAGGCGGACGCCGAGGCCGAGCGGGTCGAGAGCGAGTTCAACGCGATCGTCGAGGACGTGCGCGAGCAGGTCGACGGCGCCGGGCTGACCTTCTACCAGGAGCTGGACGAGACCTCCTACGCAGCCACCTCCGGCACCTTCGCGGGCCAGATCTACGAGTCCTTCGGCCTGGTCAACATCGCCGACGCCGTCGACGAGGACGGTTCCGACGGCGGCTACCCACAGCTGTCGCAGGAGTACATCGTCGAGGAGGACCCCGACATGATCTTCCTGTCCTACGGAGACGAGTCGACGGTCACCGACGTCACAGAGCGCCCCGCCTTCGACACCGTCACCGCGGTGAAGAACGACGCCGTCTACCTGCTCGACGCCGACATCTCCTCCCGCTGGGGACCGCGCGTCGTCGAGTTCGCCGACCTGGTCGGCGAGGCCGTCGTCGAGAACGCGGGCAACTAGCATGCGGGGCGGTGTCGGACCTCCGGTCACATGGTCCGTGGCAGGACTGGCCGCGCTTGCCGTGGCCGTCCTCTTCGGTATCTCCGCGGGAGCGGCCTCCCTCTCCTCGGCCGACATCGTCCTGCACCTGCTCAGTCTCCTGCCCTTCGACGTACAGTCGCCGCTGACCGAGCGGGAGGCGGCCCTGCTGGTGGAGCTGCGCCTGCCCCGCGTGGTGATGGGCGCGATCGTGGGTGCGCTCCTGGCCACGGCGGGCGGCGCCTACCAGGGCGTGTTCCGCAACCCGCTGGCCGATCCCTTCCTCCTGGGCGCCGCCTCCGGGGCCGGCCTCGGAGCGACGATGGTCATCGTCTTCGGCCAGCAGTTCAGCGACTCCCCGAGAGCCCTGGTCCCCGTCGCGGCCTTCCTCGGCGCCCTTCTCGGCGTGGCCGCCGCCTACCTGCTCGGCTCCACGGCGGGCGGGGGCGGCACGGCCTCGCTCGTCCTGGCGGGCGTGGCCGTCTCCTCCTTCCTGTCCGCCGCGCAGACCCTCGTCCAGCAGATGGGGGTGGACCAGCTCCAGCGCATCTTCGCCTGGCTGCTCGGAGGGCTCGGCCGCGGCGGCTGGGACGACGTGCGCCTCGTCGCCCCCTACGCGGTGGTCGGCCTCGCCGTGCTGCTGGCCTGCGGATACCTGCTGGACATGCTGGCCCTGGGCGACGACAAGGCGGTCAGCCTGGGCCTGAACCCAGCCGTCGTGCGCATCGTGGTGATCAGCGCCGCGTCCCTGGCCACCGCCGCAGCCGTGTCGGTGAGCGGCCTGATCGGCTTCGTGGGGATCGTCGTCCCACACATCGTGCGCCGCCTGGTGGGCTCCAACTACCGGGCGATCCTTCCGGTCACAGTGCTCTTCGGCGGCGCCTTCCTGGTCGTGGTGGACATCGTCGCCAGGTCCCTCATCCCTCCGGCCGAACTGCCCATCGGCGTGGTCACCGCCTTCCTCGGCGCGCCCTTCTTCGTGCTCATCCTGCGCACCACGCGCCACCGCAGCACTTAGGGCCGGAGCCGTGCCGCAGGACCGTGACGGAGGGCGGGGCCGGGGTCGAGGGAGCGGGGTTCCGGAAGGCAGAGCGCCCCCTTCGTTCCCGGCGCGCCATCCCGCTGTGACACGAACGCGTCGGACACTCTGGGAGACTGGGCGGTGCTATGGACATCACCTTGCTCGTTGCCATCGTCATCGCCGTCGTGTTGCTGGTCACCGGCGGATTCTTCCTGGTCAGGACCCAGCGCTCGGTCAAACCGGGCAAGGACGAGACCAGGCCCGAGGCCACCGGGGAGTCCGCGGGGGCGACCGCCGTGGAGGACCGGGACCGGGACACGGGGACCGTGCGCACGCCCCCCGCCCAGGCGCCGCCGCCCACGGAGGAGGCCGTCAAACCCGCGGAACCGGAGTTGGAGGCCCCGCCCCCCTCCGCCGGCCGCATGGTCCGCCTGCGCTCACGGCTGGCCCGCTCGCAGAGCTCCTTCGGCCAGGGGCTGCTCAACCTACTCTCCTCCGACTCCCTCGACGAGGACGCCTGGGAGGAGATCGAGGACACCCTCATCACCGCCGACATCGGCGTGACCTCCGCCTCGCAGATCGTGGAGAACCTACGCACCCGCGTCAGGGTGCTCGGCACCCGCGGCGCCGACGAGGTGCGGGCGCTGCTGCGCGAGGAGCTTCTCGCGCACATCGTCACCAGCGCCGACCGAACCGTGCGCACGGAGCCGCACGGCGACCGCCCCGCCGTGATCATGGTCGTGGGGGTCAACGGCACCGGAAAGACCACCACCACCGGCAAGCTGGCCCGTGTGCTGGTCGGCGACGGCCGCAGCGTGGTCCTCGGCGCCGCCGACACCTTCCGAGCCGCCGCCACCGAGCAGCTCCAGACCTGGGGCGGCCGAGTGGGGGCCCCGGTCGTGCGCAAGGAAGAGGGCGCCGACCCGGCCAGCGTGGCCTTCGACGCCGTCTCGCGGGGCATCGATGACGGCGTCGACACCGTCATCATCGACACCGCGGGCCGCCTGCACACCAAGACCGGCCTGATGGACGAACTGGGCAAGGTCAAGCGGGTCGTGGAGAAGAAGTCCCAGGTGGACGAGGTGCTGCTCGTCCTGGACGCGACCACCGGGCAGAACGGCCTACGCCAGGCCCGGGTGTTCGGCGAGGTCGTGAACGTGACCGGCATCGCACTGACCAAGCTGGACGGCACCGCCAAGGGCGGCATCATCGTGCAGGTCCAGCGGGAGCTGGGCGTGCCGGTCAAGCTCGTCGGGCTCGGCGAGGGCCCTGACGACCTGGCGCCCTTCGACCCCGAGGTCTTCGTGGACACGATCCTGTCCGAAGGTTGAACTGGGGCGCGCCCGGCGGGCGCGCCCCCATACCGGCGACGCGGCCGGACACCCGACCGGGTGTCCGGCCGCACCCGTGTGTACACGGGGATGTGACGGCGGTGTCCTCCCGGTGCGTGTGGGGCGTGAAACGCGACACGCGGCGGAAACCCCGGTGCAACACGGAGGGCGACCAGCTGACCGCGCCGTCGCCGCGGACGTGAGCAACGACTCTCCGTGTCCATTTCGTAACCCCTTGCTGGTGTGACGGGGGTCGCTCCGCGTCGGTGCGCGTGTGTTCGCGCGCTTCGGGGCCTCGGTTCACGGCTCCTTAACACTGCTGTCTGTCCTTTTACCGGAGCGCAACACATCGGGTCCAGGGGAGAAACACCCCGGTCAGACAGTTGCCTGCGTGGTGTTCTGCATCGGGCCCGATGATGCGCTCGCTGACCGCCGCCCTCACAGACAGTCCCCCGTCCGTCCTATGGAGGCGACGTAATGATTGACACCGGCAACACGACGTGGCTGCTGATCAGCGCAGCCCTCGTGATGCTCATGACCCCGGGCCTGGCCTTCTTCTACGGAGGTATGTCGCGGGCGAAGAGCGTCCTGAACATGATGCTGATGAGCTTCACGAGCATCGCGGTCGTGAGTGTGCTCTGGGTCCTGATCGGCCACTCGCTCACCTACTCCGACGGTGGCCCGGTGGACGCCTTCATCGGAGGACTCGACCACGTGGGGCTGTCCAGCCTCATCGGTGAGGTCGAGCCCATGGACGACGGCGCCGGGGGTTACCCGCTCCTCATCGACGCCGGGTTCCAGATGATGTTCGCGGTGATCACCGTGGCCCTGATCAGCGGAGCCATCGCCGACCGCGCCAAGTTCGGCGCTTGGGTCCTCTTCGCCCCGATCTGGGCGCTCCTGGCCTACTTCCCCGTCGCCCACTGGGTCTGGGGCAGCGGCTGGATCGGCGGCCTGGAGATCGGCGGCTACGAGGTGATCGACTTCGCGGGCGGTACCGCCGTCCACATCAACGCCGGTGCCGCCGCGCTGGCCCTGACCTTCGTTCTCGGCCGCCGGAAGGGCTTCGGCTCGGAGTCGATGCGCCCGCACAACCTGCCGTTCGTCCTGCTGGGTGCCGCGCTGCTGTGGTTCGGCTGGTTCGGCTTCAACGCCGGTTCCGCCTACGCCGCCGACGGCACCGCCGCCCTGGCCCTGGTCAACACCCAGGTGGCCACCGCCGCGGCCACCGGCGCCTGGATGCTCGTCGAGCGCCTCCGGTACGGCAAGGTCAGCGCTCTCGGCTTCGCCTCCGGTGCCATCGCGGGCCTGGTCGCCATCACCCCGGCCGCCGCGGACGTCACCCCCCTCGGCGCGATCGCCGTCGGTGCGCTGTCCGGTGCCGTCTGCGCCTACGCGATCAGCTGGAAGTTCAAGTTCAAGTACGACGACGCCCTCGACGTCGTGGGCATCCACATGGTCGGCGGCATCATCGGTTCCCTGGTGCTGGGCTTCCTGGCCTCCGGTGTGGCCAACGGCTCCGACGGGCTCCTCTACGGCGGCGGCATCGGTCTCCTCGCCGTCCAGGCCATCGCGGTCATCGGCGTCATGCTCTACTCCTTCGTCGTCACGTGGGTCATCGCCAAGGTCATCGACCTCATCATGGGATTCCGTATCCCCGAGGAAGTCGAGACCAACGGGCTGGACCACGAACTGCACGCCGAATCCGCGTACGCCTTCGACGAGCTGGACGAGATGGAGGAAGAAGCGGTCTCCTCGCCGACGCCTCCGGGCGGGGGGACGGCCTCGCCGCAGGTCAAGGCCTAGTCCTCAGCGTTGAGGCCGCAGGCCTTGCGCCGCTGACGCGGTGAGGTGTCTCAGGGGCTGACGGGGAGCGATCCCCGTCAGCCCCATTCGTGGCTTCGGACACTTTTCGTGGCATATGTAGGCATTCGTAGCTCCGTATTGGCCATGTCCCACGCATCGGTTCGATACCCTTTCGGAGCGGTGCGGCGGTAGAACCGGGCGCGGGGGTGCCCGGCCGACGGAAGCATCCCGTCATGGAACCGTCCCGGTTCCCCCTCCGAAGGGGTACACGGCGGAACCGGGAGCCGCGCATCCGCATCTCACGCCAAGAGACGGGGCCAGGGCCGGTGCCATCCACCCGCCGCCCGCCCGTAAACCATGCTGATTCGTACAGTGCCCCACATGTCGGGGTCAGGAGGCAAGATGGCGCCGGTTAGTCACAACAGGGGTCGCCGGGGTGGGCGCGCCGCGCTCGCCGCCGCGGGCGCGGTCGTCGCACTCGGGCTGGCCGGGTGCTCCATCGGCCTCAGCGACCTGCGTCCTGGAGGCGGGGGCGAGGAGGAGCCCAGCTCCGAGCCCGCCGAGCCGGTCGCCGCCGCACCCCTCCTGGAGGAGGCCCTGGCCGATCTCGCCGCCTACCCGGCGCTCACCGCCACCGGGCAGGTCGCCGAAAGCGTCGGCTCCGCCGACGTGCGCGACACCTCCCTGACCGTGGCCGACTCCGGCACGGCCAACGGCACGATCCGCGCCAACGGCATCGAGGCCGAGTTGATCAGCGCCGACGACAAACTCTTCATCCGGTCCGCAGGAGACTTCTGGCTCGACCAGGGGGTCTTCGGTCCGGACTCCGACGACTTCGACGACAACTGGGTGCGCGCCTCCACGCCCCAGGCCGGGTTCGACCCGAGCGCCGTCCTGGCCCCGCCTGAGCTCTCCGCCGCCCTGAGCGCGATCGAGCTGGACTCCGAGGAGGCCACGGAGGAGAGCCTGGACGGTACCCTCACCTACCGGGTCGACCTGGCAGGTGAGCACGACCAGGTGTGGATCAACGCCGAGACCAGTCAGATCCAGCGCATCGCCATCGAGGAACTCGTCCCGGAGGAGGCCGAGAGCGGCCCGCAGGTGCGCCTGGACCTGGCTGAGGCCGACACCGCCGAGGCCGAGGAGCTCTACGACGGTGTCATCACCACCACGGAGGAGGAACTGACCGGCTCCCGGGACGCCCGCATCGAGGTGGGCTGGGACGGCAACCCCAGCATGTCGTGCGAGGACGGCCCCAACTGCACCTGGTCCGGTACCGTGCGTGACGCGGGCGGCGACGGCAGCGGCACGGTCACCGTGCGCATGGACGTCACCTTCAGCAACGCCGACATCGGTGAGCAGACGTGCGAGGACGGCGGCGCTCTGGAGGCGGGCGGAACCATGGACCTGTCGTGCGGCGCCAACTACGACATCGTCAGCGCCGACCAGCAGACCTACACCATAGACGGGGAGGCGCAGCTCTCCACGCGAGGGCTGACCGGCGGTCAGCAGGAGGAGATGCTGGCCAACCTCAACGAGCAGCGTGAGACCACCCTTTCGGATGACGGCGCCCCCTCCGAGGAGGAAGGGGCCGGTGAAGGGGAGGAGAGCGGTAGCGGTAACTGACTCGCTCCCTCGCCCCGGCCGGCGGCCCGCGGCCGCGGCACTCCCCGCCTCTTCCGCCTTCCGTGCGGTGCACGGATTTCTCCCCGTCTCGTGATACTCCAGGGTGACCCGGGGCGGGTAGGCTGGGAGACCAATTCCGAGACAAAGGACTGGCCACACTCGTGTTCGAGACGCTTTCCGACCGGCTGACATCGGTCTTCTCCTCGCTGCGCGGCAAGGGGCGCCTGTCCGAGGAGGACATCAACGCGACCGCGCGGGAGATCCGTCTCGCGCTGCTGGAGGCGGACGTCGCGCTGCCGGTGGTCCGTGAGTTCATCTCGCGGGTCAAGGAGCGCGCGCGGGGCGAGGAGGTGTCCAAGGCCCTCAACCCGGCACAGCAGGTCATCAAGATCGTCAACGAGGAACTGGTCGAGATCCTCGGTGGCGAGACCCGGCAGCTCCGCTTCGCCAAGACCCCGCCGACCGTGATCATGCTCGCGGGCCTTCAGGGCTCCGGTAAGACCACCCTGGCGGGCAAGCTCGCCAAATGGCTGGCGGCCGACCGCAACACGCCGCTGCTGGTCGCCGCCGACCTACAGCGCCCCAACGCGGTCACGCAGTTGCAGGTGGTCGGTGAGCGCGCCGGGTCCCCCGTGTTCGCGCCGGAACCCGGCAACGGCGTCGGCGACCCGGTCCAGGTCGCCCGCGAGTCGGTCGAGCACGCCCGCCGCAACAACCACAACGTGGTGATCATCGACACCGCTGGCCGTCTCGGTGTGGACAGCGAGATGATGCAGCAGGCCTCGGACATCCGCGACGCGGTCAGTCCCGACGAGATCCTGTTCGTCGTCGACGCGATGATCGGTCAGGACGCGGTCAACACCGCGCAGGCCTTCCTCGACGGCGTCGGCTACGACGCGGTGGCGCTCACCAAGCTGGACGGTGACGCGCGTGGCGGTGCGGCCCTGTCCGTCCGGCACATCACCGGCCGTCCCATCATGTTCGCGTCCACCGGCGAGAAGCTGGAGGACTTCGACCTCTTCCACCCGGACAGGATGGCCTCGCGCATCCTGGACATGGGTGACGTGCTCACGCTCATCGAGCAGGCACAGCGCACGTTCGACGAGTCCGAGGTCGAGAAGATGGCCTCGACCATGGCCTCGGAGGACGACTTCACGCTGGATGACTTCCTCCAGCAGATGTCGATGGTCCGCAAGCTCGGCCCGATCGGCAACCTGCTCGGCATGATGCCCGGCATGGGGCAGATGCGCGAGCAGATCGACAGCATCGACGACAAGGACCTGGACCGCATCCAGGCGATCATCCAGTCGATGACCCCGTCCGAGCGCTCGAACCCGAAGACGATCAACGGCTCGCGTCGCCTGCGCATCGCCAACGGTTCGGGCACGCAGGTCAGCGATGTCAACGGCCTGGTCACACGCTTCTTCGAGGCGCAGAAGATGATGCGCAAGATGAAGAGCGGCGGTGGAATGCCTGGTATGCCCGGCATGCCGGGTGGTGGCGGTGGGAACCGCAAGAAGGTCAAGGGCCAGGCCAAGAAGGCGAAGAAGGGCAAGCAGCGCAGCGGCAACCCGATGAAGGCCCGCCAGCAGGAGGCCGAGCGCGCCGCCGAGCGGCAGCGCCGCCAGGAGGAGGGCGGCCAGCAGCAGGCGCCGCAGCTGCCTCCGGGCCTCGGCGGCGACGGTGGCCAGCCCACGCTCCCACCCGGTCTGGGCGGCGGTCCCAACATGCCGGACCTGTCGAACTTCAAGTTCCCGAAGAAATAGCGCGGCCCGTGCCGTCCCCTCCACCCGCCAGAGGGCGGGCGGAGGGTTACCATGCCTGTGGCGCCGCCAGCCGCCCCGCGTCATGGACGCGGGCGGGCCACCGGCCCGTCGGCTCGCCTTCGGCAGCGAG
Source organism: Nocardiopsis sp. TRM 82005 (assembly GCF_056312425.1). NCBI lineage: Bacteria > Bacillati > Actinomycetota > Actinomycetes > Streptosporangiales > Nocardiopsidaceae > Nocardiopsis > Nocardiopsis sp. TRM 82005. The sequence goes on along the minus strand of NZ_JBWDTQ010000015.1, from coordinate 96,489 downwards.
CCGCTGGTACCGCCCGGGAAACCGGGCCCGGCGGCCCGTCCACGTTCCGGGGACGGGCCGCTCTCGTCCATGAACCGTTGGTGTCGTGTGCGGGGAACCCGTCCGCGTCTGGCACAATGAGTAGTCGACTAACGGTTTCGGGCCAGCCCTCTAACTAGCCCGTCACCCACGTCTGTCCCGCCGGGTACCACAACCCCACGTGGTTTCACCGACGGGCGCTCACACCGTTAATCGGGAGAAGACCACTCCAGTGGCTGTCAAACTGAAGCTCAAGCGTATGGGCAAGATCCGTACGCCCCAGTACCGCATCATCGTTGCCGACGCCCGCAACAAGCGCGACGGCAAGGCGATCGAGGAGATCGGCAAGTACCGTCCCAAGGAGCACCCCAGCTACATCGAGGTGGACTCCGAGCGGGCCCAGTACTGGCTGTCCGTGGGCGCCCAGCCCTCCGACGCGGTCAAGGTCCTCCTGCGCAAGACCGGTGACTGGCAGAAGTTCAAGGGCCTGCCCGCTCCGGCTCCGCTCCAGGTCGCCGAGCCCAAGGACCCCGAGGCCAAGGAAGCCGCCTTCCAGGCCGCGCTGAAGGAGCTCGTGCTCCCCGGTGCCGAGGGCAAGGGCAAGGGCAAGAAGTCCGAGAAGAAGGCGGAGAAGGCGGAGAAGCCCGCCGAGGCCGCCGAGGCTGAGAAGAAGTCCGAGGGCGAGGCCTGACGTGCTGGAAGAGGCGCTTGAGCACCTCGTGAAGGGGATCGTGGCGAACTCCGACGATGTCCAGGTGAGAGCCAAGAGGCTCCGCAAGGGCAAAGTCCTGGAGGTCCGCGTTCACCCCGACGACCTGGGCAAGGTGATCGGCCGCAACGGCCGTACCGCCAAGGCCCTGCGGACCGTTATCGGCTCCCTCGCCGGGGGCCGCTACGTCCGCGTGGACTTGTTGGACCTGCACGAAGTGCGCTGACGCGCCTCCAGGGGCGCCGACCGCGAACGGTCGGCGCCCCGCAGCCGTGCCCGGGGCGACAAGCTCCGGGCACGGTTTTCTCTCCGAGTTCCGGCGAGGACGGGACCGGGCAAAGGACGGAAATTCCCATGCGACTCGTTATCGGCCGGATCGGCCGCGCACACGGTGTCCGCGGCGACGTCGCCGTCGACGTGCGCACGGATGACCCCGAGGCGCGGTTCGCCGACGGCTCCGTGTTGGAGACCGACCCCGCGGGGGCCGGTCCGCTGACCGTCGCCTCCACCCGCCGCCACAGCGGCCGCCTGCTGGTGCGCTTCGAGGGCGTGGCCAACCGCGACGCCGCCGAGAAGCTGCGCGGCACCACCCTGCTCGTGGACTCCGCCGACATCGCTCCCCTGGAGGACCCGGACGAGTTCCACGACCACGAACTCATCGGCCTGGCAGCGGTCACCACCGGCGGCGAGCCGGTCGGCACGGTGGAGGACGTCCTCCACCACGCGCAGGACGTCCTGGTCATCACCGCTCCCGAGGGCGGCGAGGTCCTCGTGCCCTTCGTGGCGGCCCTGGTTCCCGAGGTCGACGTGCCCGGCGGGCGGATCGTCCTGGACCCCCCGTCCGGCCTGCTCGACCTCGCGGACTGAAGGGGCGCGCCGTGCGCATCGACATCATCAGCATCTTCCCCGACTACTTCGGTCCCCTGGAGCTGTCCCTCATCGGGAGGGCGCGTGTCTCCGGGCTGCTCGACGTGCGCGTGCACGACCTGCGCACCTGGACGCACGACCGGCACAACACCGTGGACGACACCCCCTACGGCGGTGGCCCCGGCATGGTCATGAAGCCCGAGCCGTGGGGCGAGGCGCTCGACGAGGTCGTGGCGGACGAACCCGCGCGGCTGATCCTGCCCACCCCCAGCGGCCGCCCGTTCCGCCAGGTCGACGCTGAGCGCCTGGCCAAGGAGGAACGGCTGGTCTTCGGGTGCGGCCGCTACGAGGGCATCGACTCCCGGGTCGTGGCGGCGGCGTCGGACCGGATGCCCGTCGAGGAGGTCAGTATCGGCGACTACGTGCTCAACGGCGGCGAGTCCGCCACGCTGGTGATGGTCGAGGCGATCACCCGGCTGCTGCCCGGCGTGCTGGGCAACACCGAGTCGGCCGTGCAGGACTCCTTCGCCTCCGGAGGTATGGAGAACCTGATGGAGGGGCCGGTCTACACCAAGCCCGCCACCTGGCGGGGCAGGGAGGTGCCGCCGGTGCTGCTGTCGGGCAACCACGGCGCCGTAGACCGCTGGCGCCGCGACCAGGCACTGCGCAGGACCGCGCGCAACCGCCCCGACCTGGTCGAAGCCCTGCCCGAGGAGGCCCTGGACCGGCGCGACCGCGAGGTCCTCGCGGAGGAGGGCGTTCGAGACGCCATCTGAGATGTGGCAAACTGGGTGGGTTCCCCCCTGGTGATCGGCGGCATCCGCATGCCGGCGGCACGACGTCGGCCTCTGTGACGGTCACCCGGGCGGTTCGAAAGTTCAGACCCATAAGGGCCCTCGCCCGCGCACCCCTCCCCGCCGGGGACAGGACGCGGAGCGCTACCGATGAGGATTCGCGAGATGCACACCGCCATTCAGGAGCTGGAAAAGACCCAGCTGCGTTCCGACGTCCCGGAGTTCCGTCCGGGTGACACCCTCAACGTTCACGTCCGCGTGACTGAGGGCAACCGTACCCGTGTCCAGGTCTTCAAGGGTGTTGTCATCCGCCGTCAGGGCGCGGGCAGCCGCGAGACCTTCACCGTCCGCAAGGTGAGCTACGGCGTGGGCGTGGAGCGCACCTTCCCCATCCACACCCCGGCCGTCGAGAAGTACGAGGTCGTCGCCCGCGGCCGCGTGCGTCGCGCCAAGCTGTACTACCTGCGCGAGCTGCGGGGCAAGGCCGCCCGCATCCGCGAGCGCCGCTAACCCTCCGGCGGGTGGCCGCGGACTCTCACACGCGCCTTTCCCGGGCCGAAACCCCCGCTCCCGGCAGGGAGGCAGGATAGGCTTCGGCTCGATGAGCAAAGATGAGAGGGACCTCGGCACGGACCGGGCCCAGGACGAGGACTCCGCCCGGTCCGGTCCGGAGGAGCACAGCTCCGCCACTGGCTCCCGAGAGCATGAGCTCTCGGGAGCCAGTGGTGTCTCCGAAGCCGGTGGTCAGGAGCCTGAGGAGAAGGCGGACGCCAAGATGAGCAAGTCCCAGAGCAGCGAGAAGAAGGGGTCGTTCTGGAAGGAACTCCCCATCCTGATCGTGATCGCCTTGGTGTTGGCGTTCGTGATCAGGACATGGCTGGTACAGGCCTTCTACATCCCCTCCACCTCGATGGAGAACACGCTGCTCGTCGGAGACCGCGTGCTCGTCAACAAGGTCGTCTACCAGATCCGCGACATCGAGCGCGGTGAGGTGGTCGTCTTCGACGGCGACGGGTCATGGGACGACCCGAACACCGTGTCGGTCCCCGAACCCACCAATCCGGTCTCCGGCGCGTTCACCTGGGTGCAGCAGCAGCTGGGGGCGGCGCCCACGGGCAAGGAGTACATCAAGCGGGTCATCGGTCTTCCCGGCGACACCGTGGAGTGCTGCGACGAGCAGAACCGCGTCATGGTCAACGGCGTCCCCCTGGAGGAGGACGCCTACCTGTACCCGGGCAGCGTGGCCAGCCACACCGAGTTCGGGCCGGTCGAGGTGCCCGAGGACCACCTGTGGCTGATGGGGGACCACCGGGCGATCTCCGCCGACTCGCGGATGAACCAGAACAACCCCGGCGGCGGCGCTGTCCCCACCGACCACGTGGTGGGCCGTGCCTTCGTGATCATCTGGCCGTTCAGCCAGGCCGGTTCACTGAGCGTCCCGGACAGCTTCGAGGAACTCGACGCCGAGGACGGGTGAGGCGCCGACCGGGCGGGGAGCCTTCCGGCGGAGCGGTCACACGGCGGACGGCCCGGGGCCGCGGGCGGAGTACGTCGGGCGATTCACCGAAGAAATTCGCCCGACGGGGTACACAAGCCCCTTCCGTGACGCATGATGGATCTGGACCGTATTGGCGTCCTCCCACCGCGCGGGGTCGCCGCCGATCGGGAACAACCCGCGCGGCGGCGGTGTCAGTGGAAGGGACCGGCACACCACGACCGGAGAGTGCGACGAAAGCGAGCGCGTGGATGAGTTCTGAGGACCTGGAGAAATACGAGGCCGAGATGGAGCTCCAGCTCTATCGCGAGTACCGGGACGTCGTCGGTCTGTTCAGCTACGTGGTGGAGACCGAGCGGCGGTTCTACCTCACCAACCACGTCGACCTCCAGCCGCGTTCGACCGAGAACGGGGAGATGTACTTCGAGGTCGTGATGGAGGACGCCTGGGTCTGGGACATGTACCGCCCGGCCAGGTTCGTCCGCAACGTACGCGTGGTGACGTTCAAGGACGTCAACGTCGAGGAGATCACCAAGGCCGACCTGGAGATGCCGCCCACCGACGGGGGCGTCGGGGGCTGACTCTCCGCCGGGCGCCCCTCAGGCGGCCCGGTTCCGGTTGTCCACAGGAGAAAACTCGCTCTGGCGCAGTGACCGGCGATCACCGACCGTAGTAACGGGAGGTGGTCGACCTTGGACCGGTGGGCCGAGTACCGAAGGACGCTGGGCGGCCGCGGCGAGGAACTCGCCGCGGCCTTCCTCCAACGCGCTGGTATGCGGGTGGTCGCCCGCAACTGGCGGATCCACGCGGGTGAGATCGACATCGTGGCCCGGGACGGTCCCGTCCTGGTCGTCGCCGAGGTCAAGACCCGCACCTCCGTCCGGTACGGACATCCGGTGGAGGCCATCACCCCCGGCAAACGCCGCCGCCTGCGCCGCCTCGGGCGTGCCTGGGCGGCCCGGCACCGGGTCCCCGGCCATCCCCTGCGCGTGGACGGAGTCTGCGTCCTGGTCAGCGGCGGGCGCGTGTTCGTCTCCCACGAGCGGGGGATGCCATGATGACGCTCGCCCGTACCTGCTGCATCACCCTGCTGGGGGTCCAGGGGCATCTCGTCGAGGTGGAGGTGCACCTGGGCGGCGGCGACTTCGGGGTGACCCTCGTGGGACTGCCCGACGCCGCACTCCGCGAGGCCAGGGACCGTATCCGCGCAGCCGTGGTCAACAGCGGTGAGGAGTGGCCCAGCGGCCAGATCATCATCAGCCTGTCCCCCGCCAGCCTGCCCAAGGCGGGCAGCCTCTTCGACCTGGCCATCGCGGGCGCGGTCCTGGCCGCGGCGGGCTCGGTGCCGATGGAGCGGCTGGAGGACACCGTCCTCATCGCCGAGCTGGGCCTGGACGGACGGGCCCGGCCCGTGCCCGGGGTGCTTCCGGCGATGGTGTCGGCCGCCGAGCAGGGGTACCGCAGATTCGTCGTCGCGCGGGGGAACGCGGACGAGGCTCGGCTGGTGCCCGACGTCGAGGTGACGACGGTGGACAGCCTGATGGACCTGTGCCAGTGGCTGCGCGGGGAGTACTTCCCGGAGGAGGCCGCCGGGCGTTCGGTGCCGCCGCCACGTGAGCCCCGGGACCGCGGCCCCGACCTGTCCGACGTGCTGGGGCAGCCGGTGGCGCGCCGCGCGGTGGAGATCGCCGCCGCCGGGGGCCACAACCTCATGATGCTGGGGCCACCGGGCACCGGGAAGAGCCTACTGGCCGAACGGCTGCCCACGGTGCTGCCCCAGCTGGGGCCCGCTGAGGCGCTGGAGGCCACCGCCATCCACTCGGTGGCGGGCATCCTGCCCCCGGGGTCGCCCCTGGTCACCGCACCGCCCTTCGCCGCGCCGCACCACACCTCCACCCGGGCCTCGATCATCGGCGGCGGCAGCGGCCACCCCTCCCCCGGCTGGGTGTCCAAGGCCCACCGCGGTGTGCTGTTCGTCGACGAGGCACCGCAGTTCGGACGGGGGGTGCTCGACTCCCTGCGCGAACCGCTGGAACGCGGCGAGGTGGTCCTGGCGCGGTCCTCCGCCACGGTGACCTTCCCGGCCCGCTTCCAGCTGGTGGTGGCGGCCAACCCCTGTCCCTGCGCCAAACCCGGCAACCTGTGCACCTGTCCCGCCGGAGAGCGGCGCCGCTACCTTTCCCGGCTTTCGGGGCCCCTGCTGGACCGGATCGACCTCAAGGTGGAGCTTCAGCCGGTGTCCAGGGCCGAGCTGCTCGCCGACCGCGCCTTCGCCGAGTCCTCCGAGGTGGTGGCCGCCAGGGTGGAGAAAGCCCGAGCCCGTGCCGCCGAGCGGCTCTCGCACACACCGTGGAGCACCAACGCGGCCATCCCCGGGGCCCAGCTGCGCCGGGAGTTTCCGGTGGAGCCCACCGCGCTGAGGGTGCTCGGGAGGGCGATGGACCTGGGGCAGATCAGCGCCCGGGGCGTGGACCGGGCGCTGCGGGTGGCGTGGACGCTGGCCGACCTCGCCGGTCGGGACCGCCCCGGCGAGGAGGATGCCGCGTACGCCTTCGCGCTGTGGTCGGGGCGCGCGTGGTGAGCACGGCCAGGTCGGGAGCGGAAAAGGAGAGCGGTGCGGTGGTGCGGGACGCTGAGGGGGAGGCTGACGCGCGGGCACGGGCCTGCCTGACGGCCGTGGCCCCGCCGGGGGACCTGTGGCTGGGGGCGATGCTCGCCGAGCACGGGGCCGCCCGGGTGTGGGCGGAACTGGTGGCGGGGGCTTCCCCGCCGACGGTGCCCTGCTCGGAGGACGAGGAGCCCGGGCCGGAGGCGCTGGCCCGGTTGTGGCGGCGGTGGTGGGGATGGAGCGCCGCCGCGGCCGTGGTGGACCCCGACGGGCTGCTCGGCGACTCGGCGGCGGCCGGGATCCGGTTCGTGGTACCCGGGGACCCCGAGTGGCCGGGACGGCTCGACGAGCTGGACCTGCCCGGCGGGCGCCGCTCCCACGGACTGTGGGTGCGCGGCGGCGGGGATCTGCGCAACCTGTGCCTGCGTTCGGTGGCCATGGTGGGGGCGCGCTCGGCCACCCCCTACGGCGAGCACGTGGCCGCGGAGATGGCCTACGAGCTGGGCGAGCGCGCGGTCGTGGCGGTCTCCGGCGGGGCCTACGGGATCGACGGGGCCGCGCACCGGGCCGCCCATGCCTCGGGGAGCACGGTGGTGGTGCTGGCCTGCGGGCTGGACGTGGACTACCCGCGCGGGCACGCGGGTCTGTTCGCCGACGTCGCCCGCACCGGCGTACTGGTGAGCGAGCGGCCGGTGGGCGCCACCCCGCGCGCTCCGGACTTCCTCGTGCGCAACCGCCTCATCGCGGCGCTCACTCCGGGGACGGTGGTCGTGGAGGCGGGTCGGCGCAGCGGAGCCCTCAACACCGCCTCGCACGCCGCCGAGCTGAACCGGATGCTGATGGCGGTCCCCGGGCCGGTCACCTCGGCGATGTCGGCGGGGTGCCACCTGCTGCTCCGTGACTGGCACGCGGGGTGTGTCACCTGCGCGGACGACGTCGTCGCCCAGGTGGGCGCGCTGGAGGAGCTGCCGCCGGAGACCGGGCCGCTGCGGGTGTCCGCCGAACTCGACCGGGACAGCGTTCGCGTACTGGAGGCCGTACCCCGGTCCGGGGCGGGTCCGGCGGTGATCGCCATGATCAGCGGGGTCGGGCTGGAGGGCACCATGCGGCTCCTGGGACTGCTGGCCGCCGCCGGTCTGGTGGAGCGCTGTCCGTCGGGCTGGCGGCTTCCGCGCTGAGAGGAGGCAACGCACGGACCGATCTGGAGGAAACAGCGATAGGGCGTCCCCCGCCGTGGGTACGGTATCGCCATGGCAAAACCCTACAGTGACGCCCTTGTGGCGGACGGGCCGCTGCTGTTCGTCTCCGGACAGGTTCCGGAGGGACCCGAGGGTGGGGTCGCCGGGGACGTCGGAGGGCAGACCCGCCAGATCTTCCGCAACCTGGAGGCCGTCCTGGCCCGCCACGGTGCGGACCTCGGCCACCTGGTCAAGCTCACCTACTACCTGCGCCACATCTCCGACCTCGACGAGTTCCGCACCGCCCTGCTGGGCTGCCTCCCCAAGGGACACCGCCCGGCCGCGTCCCTGGTCGAGGTGGGCGGCCTGGTCAACCCCGCCTACTTCGTGGAGATCGACGGGATCGCCTGCCTGCCGTCGGGGGAGTAGGGGCATGCTGGACCGCTTCGCCGCATACCTGACGGGCGAGCTGGGACGCTCACCCCACACCGTGCGCGGCTACCTGGCCGACCTGCGCTCGCTTCTGGCCTACCTGGAGTCCCGGGGACACGGCTGGGAGGACCTGGACGTGCCCCTGGTGCGCGGATGGCTGTCGCGGGCCCGCGACGCGGGCGCGAGCCGCTCCACGGTGGCCCGGCGGGTGGCGGCCGTGCGCGCCCTCACGCGCTTTCTGCACCGCGAGGGGGTGCTGGCCGCTGACCCCGGCCCGCGTCTGTCCGCCCCGACCCAGCAGCGCTCCCTGCCCGCGGTGCTCGACGAGCGCCAGGCCGCCGACGCGCTCTCGCGGGGGCCCGCCGAGACCCCGACCGGCCTGCGCCGACACGCGGTGGTGGAGACGCTCTACGCCACCGGTGTACGCGTCGCCGAACTGTGCGCACTGGATCTGGTCGACGTGGACCGCGAACGGAACACCGTGCGCGTCCTGGGCAAGGGCGCCAAGGAGCGCACGGTTCCCGTGGGCGGCCCCGCGCTGGAGGCCCTCGACGCCTGGCTGTCCGGAGGCCGCCGGGAGATGGCGGTCCCCGAAAGCGGTACCGCGCTGTTCCTGGGGGCGCGCGGCAGACGTCTGGGGGTGCGCCAGGCCCGGGATGACGTGCACGCCTACCTGCGCGCCGCCGGTGTCGACGGGGCACCGCACGGGCTGCGGCACAGCGCCGCCACCCACCTGCTCAACGGCGGCGCCGACCTGCGCAGCGTGCAGGAGTTCCTGGGCCACGCCAGCCCGCGTAGCACACAGGTCTACACGCACGTGTCCGTGGAGCGCCTGCGCGACACCTACCGTCAGGCCCACCCCCGGGCCTGACCAGGCCGGAGGTGCCCGTCTTCCGGCGGCTGCCCAGGCCCCGAGGGGGTTGGGGAAACGTCACCGCAGGGGTTTTGGTAGGGCGCACGGCCGGGGTCTCCGGAAGGCTCTGCCCAACCCCTCTGGGGCGGGCCACCGCTCTAGGCTTCCCCGACCTCCTTCGGTGGGGCGCTGCTGCGGTCTCTACGGGTGCACGGCAGGGGGCTCCTGCGCGCACCGTCCCCGCGGAATCGCGGAGGGGCAGTAGCCGGAACTCTCCGAGTCCGAACAGGCTGAGGGGGTCGAGGTAGTCGGTGCCGCGGAGCAGGCCCCAGTGCAGGCAGGGGCGGTCCCGGCAGTGGAGGGGCTCGGCGGCGAGCGTGCCCAGCGGATCCCCGGCGGCGACCGGGTCGCCCCGGGCCAGTTCGGACTCCACCGGCAGGTAGGTGGTGCGCAGTGCGCCGTGGCTCACACTCACCACCGGCGTGCCCGCCACCCTGCCAGCGAAGCGCACCCGGCCCGGACCAGCCGCGTGCACCTCCTGGCCGGGCTCCGCGGCCAGGTCCACGCCCAGGTGCCCGGGCAGCCACCGCTGCTCGGGCGGATCGAAGGGACGCAGCACCTCTGCGGGCGGATCCGCTGGCCAACGCCACTCGGTGGCGGTTGACACGGGGCGGAGGGGGAACAGCAGAAGCGGAAGGATCAGCAGCAGGCGGGCGAGGAGGAAGGGGGCCATACTTCAAGGGTCCGCCGGACGGAGAGGCTTCGCCAGGGAGAGCCGGAGACTGTGGACAACTCCGGAGGCGCAGCACACGTCCTGTGTATTCCCGACGGAGGATAGAATCATCCTTGGCCCTTCGGGCCGACCACAATACGCACGTCCACGAGCCTCCTCAGTGAGGGGCCGCACCCGCGGTCCGCACGCCTTCTCCGGTGTGCGGCGGTACGGCCGGGGCGTCAGGCACAACCGAAGGCGGGAAGACTTCCCGCCACCGCAAGGAGGACCAGGTCATGGCCACAGTCGTGACAATCCGCCAGCTCCTGGAGAGCGGCGTCCACTTCGGGCACCAGACCCGTCGCTGGAACCCCAAGATGAAGCGCTTCATCTTCACTGAGCGCAACGGCATCTACATCATCGACCTCCAGAAGTCGCTGGCCTACATCGACCGCGCCTACGAGTTCGTCAAGCAGACGGTCGCCCACGGCGGCACCGTCCTGTTCGTCGGCACCAAGAAGCAGGCGCAGGAGGCTATCGACGAGCAGGCCCGCCGCGTCGGCATGCCCTACGTGAACCAGCGCTGGCTGGGCGGCATGCTCACCAACTTCTCCACCGTTCACAAGCGGTTGCAGCGTCTCAAGGAGCTGGAGGAGATCGACTTCGACGACGTCGCCGGCTCCACCCGCACCAAGAAGGAGCTCCTCAACCTCCGCCGTGAGAAGGAGAAGCTGGAGCGCACCCTCGGTGGTATCCGCGACATGTCCCGCGTGCCCAGTGCCGTGTGGATCGTGGACACCAAGAAGGAGCACATCGCGATCAGCGAGGCTCGCAAGCTGAACATCCCGGTCGTGGCCATTCTGGACACCAACTGCGACCCGGACGAGGTCGACTACCCGATCCCGGGTAACGACGACGCCATCCGCAGTGTCAGCCTGCTGACCCGCGTGGTCGCGGACGCCGTCGCCGACGGTCTCATGGCCCGTTCCGGTGCCTCCGAGACCGCCGGTGCGCAGAAGGCCGTCGAGGAGCCCCTGGCCGAGTGGGAGCGCGAGCTCCTCGAGGGCAAGGGCGAGGCCGCCACGGGTGAGGCCGCCAAGAGCGAGGCCGGCGAGGCTGCGGCCGAGCAGGCCCCCGTCGAGACCACCGACGTCGCTCCCGCCGACGAGGTCGCCGCCGAGGCCCCGTCCGAGGCCAGCGCCGCCGAGTCCCCGGCCGAGGCGCCCTCCCAGGCCCCCAAGGCCTCTGGCGAGTAGTTCCGTGCCCCGGCGCACCGTCGCCGCCCCGCCGGAAGCGGCAGGGCGGCGACGGTGCGCCGCCGGACCCGCTCCACTTTCCGTACAGTCTCTCCACTCCAAGGGAATCCAGAACAGTCATGGCGAACTTCACCGCCGCGGACGTCAAGAAGCTGCGCGACATGACCGGCGCCGGCATGATGGCCTGCAAGAAGGCCCTGACCGAGGCCGACGGCGACTTCGACCAGGCCGTCGAGGCCCTGCGCGTCAAGGGTGCCAAGGACGTCGGCAAGCGCGCCGACCGCACCGCCGCCCAGGGCATGGTCGTCCTCAAGCAGGAGTCCGAGGGTAAAGCCACCCTCGTCGAGCTCAACTGCGAGACCGACTTCGTCGCCAAGAACGACCAGTTCATCGCGCTCGCCGACCAGGTCGCCGACTTCGTCGCCGCCCAGGACAGCGACGACCTCGCGACCGTCGCCGCCACCGAGATCGAGCCGGGCAAGAGCCTCCAGGCCTTCATCGAGGACAAGAGCGCCGTCATCGGGGAGAAGCTGGAGTTCCGCCGCTTCGCCAAGTTCGAGGGTGCCTACGTCGCCAGCTACCTGCACAAGTCCGACCCGGACCTGCCCCCCAGCATGGGCGTCCTGGTCGAGCTGGACAAGGCTGACGAGGAGGTCGGCAAGGACCTCGCCCAGCAGATCGCCGCGCTGGCTCCGCAGTACATCGGCAGGGACGACGTCCCCACCGAGGTCGTGGAGAACGAGCGTCGCATCGCCGAGCAGACCACCCGCGAGGAGGGGAAGCCCGAGCAGGCCATCCCCAAGATCGTGGAGGGCCGTCTCAACGGTTACTTCAAGGACGTGACGCTGCTCGGCCAGCCGTTCGTCAAGGAGAACAAGAAGACGGTCCAGAAGGTCGTCGAAGAGGCCGGAGTGACCGTCAAGCGCTTCGCTCGCTTCAAGGTCGGCCAGGCCTGAGAGCTTTGAGATGATGGAGGTGCCGGGGAGACTGCTCCCCGGCACCTTCGGTGGATATGGGCGGGTTCGGGTGCGTCGACTCGGCCCGCGACAGGAGCACTCGGGGGACCCTGTGCCGCTCGGGGACGACAAGGGAGGCCACAGGCCGTGAACGAAGCGACGAGCACCGAACCCGCTATGCACGACTCCGGCTGGAAGCGTGTGATGCTCAAACTCTCCGGAGAGGCGTTCGCGGGCGGGGGCGGCCTGGGTATCGACCCCGAGGTGGTCCAGTACGTGGCCGAGTCCATCGCCGAGGCGGTCTCCGAGGGCATCCAGGTCGCCGTGGTCGTCGGCGGCGGCAACATGTTCCGCGGCGCCCAGCTCACCGAGGGCGGTATCGAGCGCGGCCGCGCCGACTACATGGGCATGCTCGGCACCGTCATCAACTGCCTCGCCCTTCAGGACTTCCTGGAGCGGCTCGGTGTGGACACCCGCGTGCAGACCGCGATCCACATGAGCCAGGTCGCCGAGGCCTACATCCCGCGCCGCGCCGTCCGCCACCTGGAGAAGGGCCGCGTGGTCATCTTCGGTGCCGGTCTGGGCGCGCCGTTCTTCTCCACCGACACCACCGCCGCCCAGCGCGCGCTGGAGATCGGTGCGCAGGCGGTACTCAAGGGCACCCAGGTCGACGGGGTCTACGACTCCGACCCCCAGCGCAACCCCGACGCGGTCAAGTTCGACAAGCTCAACTACAACGAGGTCCTCACCCGCAGCCTCAAGGTCATGGACGCCACCGCGGTCAGCCTGTGCATGGACAACGGTCTGCCCATCGTCGTCTTCGATCTGATGAGCCAGGGAAACATCCTGCGTGCGGTGCGTGGTGAGAAGATCGGCACCATCGTCGGGCCGACACCCGCCTGAGCCGGCCCTCGTGACCACAGCAAGAACACCACAGTCCGAACCGGGAGCGCCCACATGATCGAAGAGACTCTCCTCGAGACCGAGGAGAAGATGGAGAAGGCCGTGGTCGTCGCGAAGGAGGACTTCGCCACGATCCGCACCGGCCGCCCGACTCCGGCGACCTTCAACAAGATCACTGTCGACTACTACGGTGCCCGGACGCCGCTCAACCAGCTGGCCTCCTTCTCGGTTCCCGAACCGCGCATGGTGGTCATCTCGCCGTTCGACGTCAACGCCCGCACCGGGATCATCAACGCCATCCGCAACAGCGACCTGGGCGTGAACCCCTCCGACGACGGTCAGGTCATCCGCGTGGTGTTCCCCGACCTGTCCGAGGAGCGCCGCAAGGAGTACGTCAAGGTCGTGCGGACCAAGGCCGAGGACAGCAAGGTCTCGATCCGCAACGTCCGCCGTAGGGCCAAGGACACCTTCGAGAAGGCCGTCAAGGCCGGCGACATCGGCGAGGACGAGGCGCACCGCGCCCAGACCGAGCTGGACGAGATGTCTCAGAAGTACGTCGCCTCCGTCGACGAACTGCTGAAGCACAAGGAATCGGAACTGCTCGAGGTTTAGCCTGTGACCCCTCCTTCCTCCAGCGGCTCCGGAGGCGATGACCATTCGCCCGAGCACAGATCCGGCGACGGTCTCCGGGACGGTTTCGCCCCGGCCGGTCAGCGCTTCGTGCTGCACAAGCCGGGGGGCGAGCCGGTCCGGACCGGGCGCAACCTTCCGGTGGCCATCGCCAGCGGATGCGCCCTGGGCGCGCTCGTGTTCTTCTCCGTCTTCCCGTGGCCCCAGCTGTTCACGATCATCACCTCGCTCGCGGTACTGATCGGCCTGCGGGAGGTGAACCGGGCGTTCGCCGGCAAGGGCATGGGCCTGGCCCTGGCACCGCTGGCGGTCGGTGGTGTGGCCATGCAGGTCGCCGCCTACTTCGGGGGAACCGAGTGGCTGGTGGGAACGACCGCGTTGACCGCGATCGTCGCTCTGGTGTGGCGGCTGCGCGGCGGCACGGAGGGGTTCGTGGCCGACGTCGCGGCGAACCTGTTCACCCTGGTGTACCTGCCGTTCCTGCTGGGGACGTGGCTGCTGCTCACCGCGCACCCGGAGGACGGCCAGTACCGCCTCGTCACGTTCATCGTGGTGACGATCTCCAGCGACATCGGCGGTTACTTCGCCGGGATCCTGCTGGGACGGCACAAGATGGCGCCGGTGATCAGCCCCAACAAGACCTGGGAGGGCTTCAGCGGCTCCGTCGTGGGCTGTGCGGTGGCCGGGGCACTGTGCGTGGTGCTGATGCTGGACGGGCCGTGGTGGGTCGGTGTGGTCCTCGGGCTGGCGACCGTGCTGGCCGCCACCGTCGGAGACCTCATCGAATCGCTGTTCAAGCGCGACCTCGGGGTCAAGGACATGGGCCGGTTCATGCCGGGGCACGGCGGGCTGATGGACCGCCTGGACTCGTTGCTGATCGCCGGGCCCGTGGCGTGGATGGTGCTCAGCCTGTTGCTGTAGGGAGGACCGCGGGACTCCGACCAGGGGCGGACCCTCGCGGTCCGCCCCTTCCTCGTGCCCAAGGGTGTGCGCTCGGGTAGGGATGGTCCGGGCGGAGGACGGGTGGATACGCTCGACAGGTGGAAGAACCGCTGATCGAACGAATGCGTGTGTACGGCGAGACCATCTTCGCCGAAATGACCCAACTGGCGGTGGAGACCGGATCGGTCAACCTGGGACAGGGGTTCCCCGATACTGACGGTCCCCGCTCCCTGCTGGAGTCCGCCTCCCGACACATCCTGGAAGGGGTGAACCAGTACCCGCCCGGGCCGGGGCGGCCGGAGCTGCGGCAGGCGGTGAGCCGGTACCGGGCCCGTGACTACGGCATCGAGTTGGACCCGGACACCGAGGTCTACGTCACCGTCGGCGCCACCGCCGGGATCGCGGCGGCGATGCTCGCCTTGGTGGAACGCGGCGACGAGGTGATCGTCTTCGAGCCGATGTATGACTCCTACGCCGCCATGATCACCTTGGCGGGCGGCGTGCGCAGATCGGTGACGCTGCGTCCGGACGCCGAGACCGGCCGTTTCTCCTTCGACCCGGAGGAACTGCGCGCGGCCGTGGGCCCGCGCACCAGGATGGTCCTGGTGAACACTCCGCACAACCCCACGGGCACCGTGTTCACCGCCGGGGAACTGGAGGAGATCGCACGGGTGTGCCGTGAGCACGACCTGATCGCGTTCACCGACGAGGTGTACGAGTTCCTCACCTTCGACGACCGGCCGCACGTGCCGCTGGCCGCGCTTCCGGGCATGGGCGAGCGGACGCTGTCGGTGTCGTCGGTGGGCAAGATGTTCGCCGTGACCGGCTGGAAGCTCGGCTGGGTGATGGGTCCGGCACCGCTGGTCGGCGCGGTGCGGACGGTGAACCAGTTCCTGACCTTCTCCGCCAACGGCGCGTTGCAGCTGGCGGCCGCCGACGCCATCGACCACCAGGGGGAGTGGGTCGCCGCCCAGCGCGCCGCGCTCCAGAACAAGCGGGACCGGCTGGCGGAAGGGCTGGCCGGTACCGGTTTCGACGTGAACGTGTGCGAGGGCACCTACTTCCTCATGGCCGACATCCGCCCGCTCGGGTACGCGGACGGGGTGGAGGTGGCCCGAGCCCTGCCCAAGGAGGCCGGGGTGGCGGCGGTGCCCGCGCAGGTGTTCTACGACCATCAGGAGGAGGGCGCGCACCTGCTCAGGTTCGCGTTCTGCAAGAAGGACGAGGTGCTGGACGAGGCGATCACCCGCCTCACCGGCTGGCACCAGCGCTCCTCCTGAGACCGTCCGTCCGGCCCGTGCGTGTGCGGACGCCACCCGCGCCCGTGGCGGGGCCGGGCGGCGCCCGCCCCGGTCAGGACCGGTCGGTGCCCTGGGAAGCACGGGCGTCCATGGCCGCGACGAGGTTCCTTTCGGCGTCGGGTCCCGGAGTGGTCCGGGGCAGCCGCCACATGAGCGCCGCCCCGCACAGCCACCACGCGCCCACCATCACCCATTCGTGGGGCCAGGCCAGCGAGGCGGGCATGCCGGACATGTACAGCACCAGCAGTCCGAGGGACAGCCCGAGGGCCGCCCATCCGACGGGGACGCCCGCACGGACCGTGAACGGCCGCTCCATCGCGGGCTCGCGGCGGCGCAGCACCAGGAAGCTGACTACCACCAGCAGGAAGGCGACCACGATGTTGAGCCCTCCGGCATCCACCAGCCACACCAGCATCGGGCGGCCGAAGAACGGCGCGGCCGCGGACAGCACGCCGACGAACAGCACGGCGTTGGCGGGGGTGCGAAAGCGCGGGTGCAGTCGGCCGAACCAGGCGGGAAGCATCCGGGATCGCGCCATCGCGTAGATGAGTCGGCTGCCGCCGATGAGGAAGGCGTTCCAGCTGGTGAGCAGACCGGCGACACCGCCGAGAACGAGCAGGTTGCCCATGGCCGGACTGTTCCACAGGGCGGCCATGGCGTCGGCGGCGGCGAGCTCGGACCCGGCCAGGCCGGCGGCGGACAGGCCGGAGCCCGTGGTCAGCATGATCATCACGTACCACGCGGTCGCGCAGAGGACCGAGACCACCAGCAGGGCGCCGATCAAGCGGTGGGGGAGCCTGATCTCCGAGGCGGACTGCGGGATGACGTCGAAGCCCACGAACAGGAACGGCACGGCGACCAGTACGGCGAACACGCCGGGGACCCCGCCGGTGAAGAGGGGCTCCAGGTGCTCGGCCGAGCCGCCGGTGAACGATCCGGTGATCATCGCGGCACCGGCCACCAGCAGGAACAGCACGGCGATGCCCTGGAAGGCGCTGGCGGGCCGGATGCCGACGTAGTTGATCCCGGTCATCAGCGCGGCGGTGGCCAGGCCGACGGCGACGAGACTGGCGTGGACGTCGTACTCGGCGACGGTCCACAGGTACCCGGCCTCCATGTCCGGGAACAGGTAGACCAGGGTCTGCGGAACCGCCACCGCCTCGAAGGCGACCACGGAGACGTAGCCCAGGACCATCGCCCAGGACGCCGCGAACGCGCCCTTGGGACCGATGGCGCGCATCGCGTAGTGGTGTTCACCGCCCGCGTGGGGCATCGCGGAGACGAGTTCGGCGTAGGTGAGGCCGACCAGGGCCATGATGACGCCGCCGATGACGAAGGCCAGCGCGGCGCCGCCGGGTCCGGCGGCGCTGACGAAGTCTCCGGTCAGCACGATCCAGCCGAAGCCGATCATCGCGCCGAAGGCCAGGGCGAGGACGTCACCTCGCCCCAGGATCCGCACGAAACCCGTACTGCTGTCTGACATGGGGGCTCCTCGGGGTCGGTCCTGTGGTGCACGAACCGAAGCACGGAACGGGCGAGAGGGGAAGTCGCTCATCGGTGAGACTTCGGTCGCTCCTCGTACGGGCAGGCACGACACCCCGCCAGGGGATGTGCGGCGTAAGGGTGCGGGGCCGGGCCCAGGGGGGGCGGGCGTGCCGGACACCAAGGGCCCCAGGTCGCCCCGGGGCCCTCTGACGGCGTCGCGGTCTACCGCTCGGGCTCGAACCAGACCGCGCCGAGCGGCGGCAGGGTGACCTCAGCGGAGAACGGCTGACCGTGCCACGGGGCGGCCTCGGCTTCGACCCGGGCGGGCGCCGGGTGGTCCGACCCGCCGAAGCGTGCCTCGTCGGTGTTGAGCAGCGCGTTCCACCGGCCCTCGGAGGGCAGGCCCATCCGCCAGTTCGAGCGGGGCACCGGCGAGAAGTTCACCGCGCAGGCCAGCACCGACCCGTCGTCGCCGTGGCGCAGGTACGACAGCGTGTTGCCCTCGTGATCGCCACCGTCCAACCAGCGGAAGCCCGCCGGGTCGGTGTCCTGCGACCACAGCGCGGCCCGCGGCCGGTAGGCCTCGTTGAGCGCCTTCACCAGACGCTGCATACCCGCGTGGTGGTCGAACTGCAACAGCCACCACGGCACGCCGTCGCGGTGCGACCACTCGTCCCCCTGGGCGATCTCCCCGCCCATGAACAGCAGCTGCTTGCCCGGGTGCGACCACATGAAGGCCAAAAGCGCGCGCAGGGTCGCCGACCGCTGCCACTCGTCGCCGGGCGGCTTGTTGAACAGCGACTGCTTGCCGTGCACCACCTCGTCGTGGGACAGCGGCAGCACGTAGTTCTCGCTGTAGGCGTACACCATCGAGAAGGTGACGTCGTTGTGGTGGTACTGCCGGTGGACCGGCTCCTTCTTGACGTACTCCAGGGTGTCGTGCATCCACCCCATGTTCCACTTGAACCCGAAGCCGAGTCCGCCGTGGTCCACCGGGGTGGTCACGCCCGTGTAGGCGGTGGACTCCTCGGCGATCATCGCCGCGTGCGGGTTGCGCCGGTAGACGGTGGTGTTGAGTTCCTTGAGGAAGTCGATCGCCTCCAGGTTCTCCCTGCCGCCGAAGGCGTTGGGCTCCCAGGCGCCGGAGTCGCGCGAGTAGTCCAGGTAGATCATCGAGGCCACCGCGTCCACCCGCAGGCCGTCGATGTGGAACTCCTCCAGCCAGTACAGGGCGTTGGCGATGAGGAAGTTGCGCACCTCGGTTCGCCCGTAGTTGAAGATGAGCGTCCCCCAGTCCGGGTGCTCGCCCCTGCGGGGGTCGGGGTGCTCGTACAGCGCGGTCCCGTCGAACCGGGCCAGCGCCCAGTCGTCCTTGGGGAAGTGCGCGGGCACCCAGTCCAGGAACACGCCGATCCCCGCCTGGTGCAGGGAGTTCACCAGGTGGCGGAACTCGTCCGGTGACCCGAACCGGGGCGTGGGCGCGTAGTACGACGTCACCTGGTAACCCCAGGACCCGTCGTAGGGGTGCCCCGCCACGGGCAGGAGCTCCACGTGTGTGAACCCCATGTCGGTCACGTACTCGACCAGCTGATCGGCCAGTTCCGCGTACCCCAGCCCGGGCCGCCAGGAGCCCAGGTGCACCTCGTACACGCTCATCGGCGCACGGTGCTGCTCCACGCTCCCGCGCTCGGCCATCCACTCCTGGTCGCTCCAGGTGTGGGACGAGGCGGTGACCACCGAGGCGGTCGCGGGCGGCATCTGCGTGCACCGCGCCATCGGGTCGGCCTTGTCCCGCCAGTGCCCGTCCGGGCCCAGGACCTGGAACTTGTACAGGGCGCCGTCGCCCACACCGGGCAGGAAGAGCTCCCACACGCCCGTGGCGCCCAGGCTGCGCATCGGGTGCCCGACGCCGTCCCAGTAGTTGAAGTCGCCGATCAGCCGCATGCCGCGCGCGTTCGGCGCCCACACGGCGAAGCCGGTCCCGGCCACCTCGCCCATCGCGGTGGCCTCGACCCGCGTGTGCGCGCCCAGGGCGTTCCACAGCTCCTCGTGGCGGCCCTCACCGATCAGGTGCAGGTCCAGGGAACCGAGGGTGGGCGCGAACCGGTAGGAGTCGGCGGCCACGTGCTCGGGTCCGTCGGCCTCATAGCGGGCGGCGATCCGGTAGTCGGGTGCGGCCGCCAGCCTGGTCTTGGCCACCTTGGCCGAGAACACGCCGCGGTGCAGGTGGTCCAGGCGCAGCCGGGAGCCGTCGGCCAGGAGGGCGTGTACCTCCAGGGCGCCCGGCCGCAGGACCCGCATCACGGTGCTCCTGCCCTCGGGGTGCACGCCCAGCAGCGCGTGCGGGTCGTGGTGGTGTCCGTCCACCAGCCGGTCCAGTTCGGCGATCAGCTCGGGGTCGGGCGCCGCCTTCCGCCTGCCTCCGGCCGTGGCTTTGCCCTTGGCCGCAGTTCTACCGGCGGCGGGCTTCTTGGCGGCGGCCTTCTTCGCGGTCGCGGGCTTCTCGGCGGTCTCGGACACGGCTCCCGTCTTGCCGACCGGGATCTCCTCCACGACCGGCGTGCCGCCGTCGGCGGCGGCCGCGGCCGCCGGTTTCTTCGTGTTCTTCGCGGGCGTCGCGGCCTTGGCGGTACTGGCACGCGGACGCTGTTCGCTGCGCGGCGAGGTCAATACGGACTCCGTGGTTCTCGTGGCGGACGAATCGGGGGTGGATGGTGGTCGTGGCGGCCGCCGCCCCCGTGGAAGGCGGCCGCCGATGGTCTATCCGGGGACGTGTGGCGCCGCGGCCGCGGCGGCGATGGACTCCAGCGGGACACGCAGCCAGTTGGGCCGGTTCCGGGCCTCGTACAGCACCTCGTACACGGCCTTGTCGAACTCGAAGGCCCTCAGCACCGTCAGATGCTTCTCCGGGTCGGCCCCGCCCCCGTCGGCGTATCCCCGGCAGAACGCCTCCCGGTTGTGCCGGGCCCAGGCCCGGGCCGCCCACTCCAGCTCGGAATCGCCCGGGTGCCCGACCAGCAGGTACCCGGCCGCGTAGTCGAAGGAGCGGAGCATTCCGGCCACGTCCCGCAGCGGGCTGGACAGGCGCTGGCGGTCCCGGACCGGCACGGTGGGCTCGCCCTCGAAGTCCAGCACCACCCATCCGGGCCCGGGCCGGATCACCTGGCCCAGGTGGTAGTCGCCGTGGATGCGCTGTATCGGCAGCGGCTCGTCCACCTCGGAGAAGTCGGCGTAGGCCTCCATCACCCGGGGCGCGTGTTCGGCCAGCTCGGGCACCTCTGCACTGGCCATCGCCAGGCGCTCGACCATGGCGTCGGCCATCTCGGCCGCGCCCATGGGCGTGAGCACGTCCGTGGGCAGGGCCTGAGCCAGCGACCGGTGCACCTCGGCGGTGGTGTGGCCCAGTCGGGCCGCCTCCTCGGTGAACGCGGACTCGCGCTCGCTCCCGGTCCCCTCCAGCAGGGCGCGCACGTTGGCGGTGGCGAGTACCCACCCGTCCGTGGCCTGCGGGATGTAGGTCTGGAGCATGGCCAGCGTCGTGGGCGTGGAGTGCCCGGCCAGGTCGGCCTCGATCCAGCCGCATGGTCGGGCCACGTACGTCGATCCGGACAGCGCCATGTTCAGTTCCAGGTCCGGGTTGGTGCCGGGCCAGAGTCTGCGGAAGGTCTTGAGGACGTAGTCCTCGCCGTAGACCAGCGACGTGTTGGACTGCTCTCCGGTGAGTATCCGTCCGGTCGTCCCGACACGGATGCGGCTGCCCGGCAGGGTCCGGAAGCGCACCCGTCCCGAGGGCTCCGCGCCGGTGGGCGCGGCGAACCGTTCGAGCAGCAGCCCGGTCAGCTGAGCGTCGTGGGCCGCGTCGTAGACCACCTTGGGCTTGCCGCCCGAGACCTGGCACACGCCGATGGCGACGCGTGCCAGGTCGGGAGGCAGGGAGCGCGGCGGCCGCGAGCCCAACAGCAGCTGGTAGCGGGAGCTGAGCCCCCGCTGCCCGGCCTGGATGACGAGGACGTGCAGGTCAGGCCCTTCGGGGCCGGCCGACACCAGCGTGTGCCTGCTCTCGACCCGGATCTGCCGAATGGGGATTCCTTTGCCGGAGAACCAGCGCTGCCGGGGCAGCCAGACGGCCAGGAGTTCTTCGAGCTGGGACATGTCAGAGAGGCCCGTTTCCCTTCTCGCCACCACCCCGGTCCGTGCGCTCGGTCACCGGGCCGGAGGAGCCCGCGGTGCGCATCGGAGCCCTGGCTGGGGGCTCGGACGCGCCGCCGTCGAACGTGGAGACGAACCCGGCCGGAATGCTGGACGTCGTGCTGACTGGGTGGTCCGGAGCGTGCGTCCGGGATGGGGCCGCACGCCCCGTGGAGGTGCCGAGAGCGGTGTGCACGCGGACCCCGGCGGCGGGCAGGCCGTAGGACGGAATGCCGTCCCGGCTCCCGTGCGCGGCCCCCGGATCGGCGGTCGCGGGCAGCTGGAACCAGTAGAAGCCGTGCCCTGGCAGGGTGAGCAGGTACGGCAGTTCCCCCACCTCGGGGAAGCGCACACCTCCCACGCACTCCACCGGGCTGACCCCGGTGTACGGGGAAAGGTCCAGCTCCACTGGTTGTGGGTACTTCGACAGGTTGTTGACGCAGAGCATGCGGTCGTCGCCGTGCTCGCGGATGAACGCCAGCACGCTCGGGTTGGAGGCGTTGAGCTCGGTGAACGCGCCCGTGCCGAACACGGGATGGCGTTTGCGGATCTGGATCATGCGCCGTGTCCAGTGCAGAAGCGAGCCGGGGTTGTCGCGCTGGGACTCCACGTTGAGCGCCTGGTAGCCGTAGACCGGGTCCATGACCAGCGGCAGGTAGAGGCGCGCGGGGTCGCTCTTGGAGAACCCGGCGTTGCGGTCCGAGCTCCACTGCATGGGTGTGCGCACGGCGTCGCGGTCGCCGAGCCAGATGTTGTCGCCCATGCCGATCTCGTCGCCGTAGTACAGGACGGGCGAGCCCGGCAGCGACAGCAGCAGGGCGGTGAACAGCTCGATCTGGTCGCGGTCGTTGTCCAGCAGGGGCGCGAGCCGCCTGCGGATCCCCACGTTGGCGCGCATGCGGGGTTCCTTGGCGTACTCGGAGTACATGTAGTCGCGCTCTTCGTCGGTGACCATCTCCAGGGTCAGCTCGTCGTGGTTGCGCAGGAAGATCGCCCACTGGCAGTTGCGCGGGATCGGCGGCGTCTGGGCGAGGACCTCCGAGATCGGGAAGCGCCGTTCCTGCCGTACCGCCATGAACATGCGCGGCATCAGCGGGAAGTGGAAGTTCATGTGGCACTCGTCGCCGCCGGACTCGAAGTCGCCGAAGTAGTCGACGACGTCGGACGGCCACTGGTTGGCCTCACTCAGCAGCACGCGGTCGGAGTAGAGCCGGTCCACCTCGGCGCGCACGCGCTTGAGGAACTCGTGCGTCTCCTTGAGGTTCTCGCAGTTCGTGCCCTCGCGCTCGTACAGGTAGGGCACGGCGTCCAGGCGGAACCCGTCGATGCCCAGGTCCAGCCAGTAGCGCAGGACCTCCAGGAGCGCCTCCTGGACCGCCGGGTTCTCGAAGTTGAGGTCGGGTTGGTGGGAGAAGAACCTGTGCCAGTAGTACTGGCCGCGGACCTCGTCGTAGGTCCAGTTGGACGTCTCGGTGTCGACGAAGATGATGCGGGCCTCGTCGTAGCGGTCGTCGGTGTCCGACCACACGTAGAAGTCGCCGTAGGGGCCCTCGGGGTCCTCGCGAGAGGCCCTGAACCACGGGTGCTCGTTGCTGGTGTGGTTCATGACCAGGTCGGTGATGACGCGGATGCCGCGCCGGTGCGCCTCGTCCAGGAGTTCCACGAAGTCGGATGTGCGGCCGAACTCCGGCAGGATCTTGAAGTAGTCCGAGATGTCGTATCCGCCGTCACGCAGAGGGGACTCGTACATCGGCAGCAGCCATATGCAGTCGATCCCGAGCCACTGGAGGTAGTCCAGTTTCTGCACCAGGCCGGCGAGGTCGCCGGTGCCGTCGCCGTTGGAGTCGAAGAAGCCCCGGGCGAGTACCTCGTAGAAGACGGCGTGCTTGTACCAGTGGGGATCACTGGTACCACCGGAGGACATGAGCGGGCCGGTGGCGGCCCCGGTGGCTGGGGCGAGCGGACCGTGTTCGGCGTGACCGTGTCCACCGGGGCCGGGCTCGTCTTTGCTCATCTACTGCTCCCCACCAAGAATGTTCGACGTCGGATCAACAGGCGTTTCGGACACGGGAAGGGCTCCGGCGGAGGGTGCGCCGCCGGGGCCCGTGCTCTGGTCCGGGGTCCGCTATCTGCCGTTGACGGTGAACACGTGCGCGGGACCGGTCGTGGGGTCGAGCCGGACGTAGTTGTCCGCGCCCCAGGTGTAGGAACGGCCGGTCAGCTCGTCGGTCACCCTGAGCTCCTCCTCCCATGTGCGGCCGAGGGACGGCAGATCCAGGTGCACCGTCGCCTCGTGGGCGTGGTGCGGGTCGAGGTTGACGACGGCGATCACGGCGTCGTCGGGGGTGTCGGTTCCGGAGCCGGGCCGGTGCTTGGAGAAGCAGAGCAGCTCGGGTCGGTCCACATGGTGGAAGCGCAGGTTGCGCAGCTCCCGCATGGCCGGGTGCTCGCGGCGCAGCCGGTTGAGCAGTGTGATGAGTTCGGTGAGGGTCTCGCCGGAGGTCTCGGCCGCGGTCCAGTCGCGCGGCCGGTACTGGTACTTCTCCGAGTTCAGGTACTCCTCGCTGCCGGGCGCGGCCGGGGTGTTCTCGCACAGCTCGAAACCGGAGTAGACGCCCCAGGTGGGGGAGAGCAGCGCCGCCAGCACGGCGCGTACCTCGAAGGCGGGACGGCCGCCGTGCTGGAGGTAGGCGTGCAGGATGTCCGGAGTGTTGGCGAAGAGGTTGGGACGCAGGTAGTGGGCGGTCTCCCTGCTCAGCTCGGTGAGGTAGTCGGTCAGCTCCTCCTTGCTGTTGCGCCAGGTGAAGTAGGTGTAGGACTGGTGGAAGCCGACCTTGGCCAGGGTGCGCATCATGGCGGGGCGGGTGAAGGCCTCGGCCAGGAACAGCACGTCCGGGTGCCTGTGGGCGACGTCGGCGAGCAGCCTCCTCCAGAACGCGACCGGCTTGGTGTGCGGATTGTCGACGCGGAAGATCCGCACACCGTGGCCGATCCAGTGCTCGACCACCCGCAGGACCTCCGTGTACAGGCCCTCGAAGTCGTTGTCGAAGTTCAGCGGGTAGATGTCCTGGTACTGCTTGGGCGGGTTCTCGGCGTGGGCGATGGAGCCGTCGGCCCGGGTGGTGAACCATTCGGGGTGCTCGGTGACCCACGGATGGTCGGGCGAGCACTGTAGGGCCAGGTCCAGGGCGATCTCCAGGCCGTGTTCGCGGGCCTCGGCGACGAAGGCGTCGAAGTCGGCGAGGGAGCCGAGGGCGGGGTGGACGGCGTCGTGGCCCCCGTCGGACGATCCGATGGCCCACACCGATCCGGGCTCGCCGGGGCCAGCGGTCAGGGCGTTGTTGGCGCCCTTGCGGTGACTGGTGCCGACCGGGTGGACGGGCGGCAGGTAGACCACGTCGAAGCCCATGTCGGCGATGGCGGGCAGACGCTTGGCGGCGGTGGAGAATGTGCCGGAGCGCTCGTCTCCGGGGGCGGTGCCGACCTGGGCGCCCTCTGAGCGGGGAAAGAACTCGTACCAGGAGCCGAACAGCGCGCGTTCGCGGTGGACGGCCACGCTGGTGCGCCGGGACTTGGTGACCAGCTCGCGAAGGGGTGCGCGCTCCATCTCAGCGAGGACCTGGGGGGTGAGCGCCGCGGCGAGGCGCTCCATGGGGGCCTTGGAGGTGTCGCGCAGGGCCTCGGCGGCCCTGGTGAGCAAGGGTTTGCGGGGGACACGGGATCCGGCGCGGGCGAGCAGCCGGGCACCCTCCTCCAGGACGAGGCCGGTGTCCTGGTCCAGGGGGAGTTTGATACGGGCGGTGCGGTGCCAGGTGGCGAAGGGGTCGGACCACGACTCGACCGCGAACGACCACTTTCCCTCGGAGGGGAGGCTGATCTCGGCCTCGTACCGGTCGGTGCCGGGTGTGTGCTCGCGCATGGGGACGAGGCGTTCGCGGCGCCCCTCGGGTGAGTAGACGACGACGCCCGCGGCGAGGGAGTCGTGGCCCTCGCGGATCACCGTGGCTCCCACGGTGAAGCGTTCTCCGGGAACGGATTTCACCGGACCGAGGTCGTTGTCTGGAGAGATGTCGAGTATGGGCAGGCGTCCGATCACTGGCTACACCGTAATTGTCATGGTTTGGGCGTTATGGAAGCGTGCCGGTTTTCGGCAGTAGGAAATAACCGGGGGTCAATCCAAGGCAAGGCGGGGTTGACGAAGTATCCAGAACAGAAACTGTCCGGATTGCGACTTCGGTGCCCCCCGCTGTCTATCGTCTGCCCTCTTGCGGTGTTTGGCGGAGCGGCCGTGCCGAATAATTTGAGTGATCCTCATCACACTTGCTGCATGCGCTAAGAGCTGGCATTTGCCGGGTTTCGGCTGAGTAAACCTCTCAAATCGGCCATAAGAGCACAGCTGATGCAGGCGTATCTGTGGTTGTTTTTCTATGGATTATGAGGAAATGCCGAGAAACTGATCTGTGGTGTTGGGTGGTGTGGTGCGGTGGGTAGGGATGACCGAATGCACCTCCGGGCCGCTCAGCCTTATTCCGGACATCCCGGTG
Source organism: Nocardiopsis sp. TRM 82005 (assembly GCF_056312425.1). NCBI lineage: Bacteria > Bacillati > Actinomycetota > Actinomycetes > Streptosporangiales > Nocardiopsidaceae > Nocardiopsis > Nocardiopsis sp. TRM 82005. Next base: position 70,618 of record NZ_JBWDTQ010000015.1, on the reverse strand, counting down.
TGGCCGAATGATCTTCGGAGTGGCGTTCGCCCCGGATTCGGTCATCCAGGGCTGGCAAGCTCCGGACGACCCTTCGGTTTCTCTCGGTTTCGAGACTGCTGTATGTCTGTTTAGTGGAGATTAGAGGGGTATGTTCGCTCTGTGGGCTTTGCTGGGGATTGGCGAAGCTTTTCGCGACACGCCCGTTTTCACGGTCCTCCCTTTACGGCCCTCCTGCGAGCGTGGTCGGTGGACGGCCCTGTCCGCGTGATCCGCGGGCCGGGCGGTACACGGCCGTAGGGGGGGCGACGTGACGGAGTCGAACCAGCGCCCGCCGCGCGGACGGCGGCGGCACGAGGCCCTGCGGGGGAGGGGGAGCGCCGCCTCCTCACGCGGGAAGCTGTGGGGCGCGGTCCCGGGCGTGAAGCGGTGGGCCGCGGTCCTGCGCGGAAGACTGTCCGAACCGGTGCCGAGCGGGACACGTCAGGAGGCGGTCCTGCGCCTGACGAGGACGAGCGCGGTCGCCGGGCTGCTGACCGCGGCGCTGGTGCTGCCGTGGGTGGGCAGCGTCGGACTGGTGGCCAAGGACACGGCGGCGGCCTTCATGGCCATGCCCAGCGACCTGGAGGTGCGGCCCCTGGCCGAACGGGTCCTCCTCACCGACATGGACGGAGACCCCATCGCGGAGGTCGCCGAGCGCGAGCGCGATGTGGTGCCCCTGGACGAGATCAGCCCCTGGGCGCCCGCCGCGCTCATGGCGATCGAGGACGAGCGCTTCTACGAGCACTCCGGACTGGACCTGCGTGGGACGCTGCGCGCCGCGATCCGCACCGCAACGGGCAACACCCAGGGCGGGTCCACCATCACCCAGCAGTACGTGAAGAACCTGCTCATCGAGCAGGCCACCGACAAGGAGGACGTGGAGAGCGCCAGCGCGCAGACCCTGAGCCGCAAGCTGACGGAACTGCGCCACGCCGTCGAGCTGGAGGAGCAGCTCACCAAGGACGAGATCATGGAGGGCTACCTCAATCTCGCCTACTTCGGCGCGGGTGCGCACGGCATCGAGATCGCCGCCAGGCGCTACTTCTCCGTCTCGGCCTCCGAACTGGACCCCGCGCAGGCGGCCACGATCGTGGGCCTGGTGCGCGCGCCGTCGTACTACAGCCCGATCGACAACCCCGAATCCGCGCTGGAGCGCCGCAACCTGGTGCTGGACCGGATGGCCGCCACCGGGCACCTGGAGGCGGGGGAGGCCGAGGAGTACAAGAACCGGGGGCTGGGCGTGGACGAGACCCCGCGCGGGGGCAGCTGTTTCCACGGCGAGCAGCCGTTCTTCTGCGACTACGTCATGCGCTGGCTGCGCGACTCCGACGTGCTCGCCGACACCCAGCAGGAGCGCGACCGGATGATCGAACAGGGCGGCATCACCGTGCGCACCACGCTCGACAGCGACATGCAGAAGGCCGCGGAGAAGGCGATCGAGAAGTACGTACCGGCGGAGGAGAACACCAAGTTCGCCTCCGAGGTGCTCGTGGAGCCCGGCACCGGTCGGGTGCGGGCGATGGCCCAGAACATGCCCTACGGCTTCGACGAGGAGGAGACCGGTACCACCTCGATCAACCTGGCCGTGGACCGCGACGGCGGCGGATCCCACGGATACCAGGCGGGATCGACGTTCAAGCCGTTCACGCTGGCCGCGGCCCTGGACTCAGGGCTCAAGTACGGCACCAGCTTCAACGCGCCCAAGACCGTGTCGGTCAGCGGGATGCGCAACTGCGAGGGCGGCAAGATGGCCGAGTGGGACGTGCGCAACGCCGGTGAAAGCGACGGGGGCGAGCACGACATGGTCAGCGGGACGAAGGGGTCGGTGAACACCTACTTCGCCCAGCTCCAGGAGCGCGTCGGCCTCTGTGAGACCGCGGAGATGGCTGAGCGACTGGGCATCCACCGCGCGGACGGCGAGGACCTGGGAGTGTGGAACTCCTTCACCCTGGGCGACCAGGAGGTCTCCCCGCTCACCCTGGCCAGCGCCTACGCCACCTTCGCCGCCCGGGGCACCCGCTGCGAACCGGTCCCGGTCTCCTCGGTCCGCGTCGGCAACGAAGAGGAGGAGGACAGCGAGGTGATCGAGGTGGACACCGTCTGCGAGGAGGACGCGATCAAGACCAAGGTCGCCGACGGTGTCAACCACCTGCTCCAGCAGACCTTCAAGGGCGGTACCACCAACGGCCTTGAGATCGGGCGCCCAGCCGCGGCCAAGACCGGTACCACCGACAGTTCGGCGTACGCGTGGTTCGCGGGATACACCCCGAACCTGGTCGGAACCGTGGCGGTCGGCGACATCCGCGGCGGTGAGCAGCACCCGCTCGAGGGCGTGACCATCGGTGACCAGTTCTACGGCATCGTCTACGGCGCCACCCTGCCCGGCCCGATCTGGCAGGCCACCATGGAGGAGGCCGCGGACGAGCTTCCGAAGAAGAAGTTCGCGTCGTCGCCGAAGGCCTTCGGCAGTTCGTCGTCCGAGCCGTCCGGGTCCGACAGCGACGGGGACGAGGCCTGACGCCGTCCCGGGGCGGCCGGGCCGGCCGCCCCGGGCGGGACGAGGATCGTGGGGGGCGGACCACCCCACGATCCTCCCCCGTGCCCCATACTGGAGGGAAGAACCGACAGGGGAGCGCGTGAGCGCTGAGAGTGCGGTACCAGGCCGCAGACCCTTACACACCTGATCTGGGTCATACCAGCGAAGGAAGTCGTAGGAACTCGTCACCGGTGGCGTGCTCCCGCGCACCGGAGTGATCTGGTGCGCGCCATGCTCCACCGGTGCCGCTCTTGGCCCCATGGCCCCTCGTCATCCCCCGACGAAGGGACACCAGGACATGAAGAAGAAGGACGACACCGCGAAGACCGGCTTCTGGCGGGACGTTCGCGGCCAACTGCTGGGCTGGCGCACCGTCGACATCGTCGTGGCCGCCGTCATCGGCGTCGCGGTCGGCGTCGTCTTCTGGCTGTGGAACATCGTGTGGACGGTCACGACACCCCTGTTCGTGGGGTTCCCGCCGGCGCAGGCCGCCGTCTACGGCATGTGGCTGATCTCCGGCGTGCTCGGCGGCCTGGTCATCCGCAAACCCGGAGCCGCCGTGCTCACCTCGGTCGCCGCCGCCTCGGTGTCGGCGGTCCTGGGGACCCAGTGGGGAATCATGGTCATCCTCGACGGAACCCTCCAGGGCATCCTGCCCGAGCTGGTCTTCCTCGCCTTCGGCTACCGGCGCTGGGGTATGGGCGCGGCCGTGCTCGCCGCGGCGGCCGCGGGGGTCTCACCGGCCATCCGCGACAACATCACCTACAACGTCGCCTGGCCGCTGCACTTCCAGATCGTCTACGGCGTCATCGTGGTGATCAGCGCCGCCGTCATCGCGGGCGCAGGCGCCCGGATCCTCACCACCGCCCTGGCCAGGTCCGGGGCACTGGCGCCCTTCCCGTCGGCCAGGGGCTGACCCGTGGCGGAAACACACGGGCGGGACGCCCGCCCCGGCGCGCGCGTGGAGCTGTCCGGCTGGGGCTGGCGGCACTCCGGACGCGAGGAGTACGCGCTGCGCGGCGTGGACCTGGTCGTCGAACCCGGGGAGCGCGTGCTGCTGCTCGGCGCCTCCGGGGCGGGCAAGTCCACCCTGCTGCACTCGCTGGCCGGTCTGACCGGTGAGGACGGCGCGATCAGCGGCGACCAGGAGGGCACCCTGGTCGTGGACGGCGAGCCCGCCGACCGCGGACGGGGCCGGGTCGGCCTGGTCAGCCAGGACCCCGAGACACAGCTGGTGATGGCGCGCGCGGGCGACGACGTGGCCTTCGGGCCGGAGAACCTGGGCGTGGACCCCGAGCTGATCTGGCCCCGGGTGCACGGGGCGCTGGAGGCCGTGGGCTTCCCGTACGGGTCCCGCCACTCCACGGGCGCGCTGTCGGGAGGCGAGAAGCAGCGCCTGGTGATCGCCGGGGCGCTGGCCATGCGCCCCCGCCTGCTGCTGTTGGACGAGCCCACCGCCAACCTCGACCCCGCGGGGGCCGCGCTGGTACGCGGTGTGCTCACACGCCTGCTCGCCGAGACCGGGGCGACCCTGGTCCTGGTCGAGCACCGCGTGGCCGAGGTGGTCGACCTGGTGGACCGGGTCGTGGTCGTGGAGCCCGGCGGCGGCGTGATCGCCGACGGGGACCCGGACACCGTGTTCGCCGGACACGGGTGCTCACTGGCCGACCAGGGGGTGTGGATGCCCGGGAACGAGCCCGGGCCCGACCTGGCGCCGGCACCCGGGGGAGGGGCCCTGCTGGAGGCCGTGGACGTGGCCGCGCGCACCCCCTTCCAGCTGGGCGTGCGCTCCGCGCCCCGGCGTGTGGTGCTCGACGGCGTGGACACCACCGTGTCCGCGGGGACGGCGACCGCACTGACCGGGCCCAACGGCTCGGGCAAGTCCACGCTGCTGACCATGCTGGCCGGGCTGTCCAAGCCGTACCGGGGACAGGTGCTGCCGCGCGGGCCGCTGGCCGGTGCCGACCGGCGCCCGCTCGCACGCTGGCCCGCCCGGCGGTTGGCCCGGCACGTGGGCACGGTCTTCCAGCACGCCGAGGACCAGTTCGTCACCACCACCGTCCGCGACGAGCTGCGGTTCGCCCCGCTGCGTGCCGGGATGGGTGAGGCCGAGACCGACACCTGGGTGGGTGAGCTGATGGAGCGGCTGCGCCTGACCCGCCTGGCCGACGTGCACCCCTACACGCTCTCGGGCGGGGAGAAGCGGCGCCTGTCGGTGGCCACGGCGCTCAGCTCCGGTCCCTCGCACGCGCCCGACGTGCTCATGCTGGACGAGCCGACCTTCGGCCAGGACACCCGCACATGGATCGAACTGGTGGAGCTGCTGGGCGCCCTGCGGGCCGAGGGGCGCGCCGTGGTCATGGCCACCCACGACGACCTGCTGCTGCGGCACCTGGCGGACGCCCGGGTGCGCGTGGCCGACGGCCGCGCCGTGTACGGGGCCCCGGACGGGGAAACGCGCGGTCCCGGGTCCGCCGCCGCGCGCCGCGCGGCGGCCGAGGGGAGAGCCCGTGGGTGACCGACGGTTTCCGGAGGGGGCCTGCGCCGCGGGCGGGGACACACTGACCCTGGACACACCGGAGGGCGGCGGGGCCCGCTACTGGCTCGTCGGGTTCAACCCCGCCGCCAAACTGCTCGCCGCCCTGTTCCTGGGCATCGGCCTGGTCCCGGCCGTGGACGCCGTGACCGGCGGCGTGGTGCTGGCGGGGATCCTGCTGCTCCTGCCGTTCAGCGGGATCGACCGGCGCACCCTGCTCGTCCTGAGCGGTCCCTTCCTGCTCATGGGGCTCTCCAGCGGTCTGGTCAACTACCTGTACGGCGAGCACGGCGCGGAGGGCGCGCTGGGCGCCGCGGTGCGCCTGCTGGCCATCGCCCTGCCAGGTCTGCTCGCGGCCGTGAGCAGCGATCCGACGGAGATGTCCGACGGGCTGGTGCAGCGGTTGAAGGTGCCCGAGCGGCCCGCCATGGGCGTTTTGGCGGCGCTGCGGCTCATCCCGCTGCTGGCCGACCAGTGGCGCACCATCACGCTGGCCCGGCGTGCCCGTGGGCTGGAGGCCGGGCGCAACCCCGTGCGGGTGCTCACGCTGTTCTTCGGCCGCCTGTTCGCCCTCCTGGTGCGGTCCATCCGCACCGGGACGCTGCTGGCCACCGCGATGGACGCCCGCGCGTTCGGAACCGGGCCGCGCACGTGGGCCAGACGGAGCCGTTGGCGGCGCGCGGACACGCTGCTGCTCGCGGGCGCGGCCCTGCTCCTGGCGGTGGCGTACACGCTGTCCTCCCGGCTGGGCACCCTGGTGCTGCTGTTCTCCTGAACCAGGTGGTAGGTAGTTCAGGACACCGACGTCAAGTGGAAGAGGTGGAGACCGTGGGCGAGTTCGTTCGCGTGGAGACTGACCCGGACCATCCGGCCGTGGCCGTGATCAGGCTGGACCGGCCGAAGGTGAACGCGCTCAACGCGGTGGTGACGGCCGGGATCGCCGAGGCCGCGCAACAGGTGTCCACCGACCCGGCCGTGCGCGCCGTGGTGGTCTACGGGGGCGAGCGCGTGTTCGTCGCGGGCGCCGACATCAAGGAGATGACGGACCGCACCGCCACCGAGATGCGCGAGTACGCGCGAAACCTCCAGGGCGCGTTGACCCTGGTGGCGCGCATCCCCAAGCCGGTCGTGGCGGCCGTCGCCGGCTACGCGCTGGGCGGCGGCCTGGAGCTGGCGCTGGCCGCCGATTTCCGGGTCGCGGGGGCCGGGGCGAAGCTGGGCGTGCCCGAGATCCAGCTCGGGGTGATCCCCGGCGCGGGCGGCACCCAGCGCCTGCCCCGCCTCGTGGGTCCGGCCCGGGCCAAGGAGATGATCTTCAGCGGCCGCCACGTGAAGGCGGACGAGGCCCGCGAGATCGGCCTGGTGGACGAGGTCGTCCCGGACGAGGAGGTCTACGGGGCCGCACTGGCCCGGGTCGCGAAGTACGCCGACGGCCCGGCCGTGGCGCTGGCCGCCGCCAAGGAATCCGTGGACCGGGGCCTGGAGACCGACCTGGACACGGGCTTGGAGATCGAGCGCCTGCACTTCTCCGGGCTGTTCGCGACCGAGGACCAGAAGAACGGCATGCGCAGCTTCGTCGACCAGGGACCTGGCAAGGCCTCCTTCAACGGGCGCTGAGCCGGGGAGACGGGGGAGGGCCCTACCCGGGTGCCGCCCTCCCCCGACCGCTGGTTCTCCGGTGTCCTGCGCACCTTCCCGCCCCTGGCGGGCAGGCGTGACCGGGGGAGTCCGGCCGAACGTCCGCATCCGGCCAGTCCGGACACGGAGGAGGGAACCGTGCACGCAAGTTTTCCGTCATACTCGTGGTGGTCGTCCGAGGACGGACGCGCCGCCAGAGCCCCGGGTACCCCGGCGGCGCGGAAGCGACCGCACGGGTCCCGGACGGGCCACACAAGCCAATGTTGACCCATCCCCCCGGCCGATAAGCTGGACGTGGCGGTATGCGGTCTTTTGAGGGGATGAGTTCTCGATGGCAATGTCGGCAGGTTTCCCCACGGGCGAGGAGCTGCCGGAGCGCATCGGCCACTACGTGATCCGCCGCCGTATCGGGCAGGGCGGCATGGGCGTGGTGTACCAGGCCGAGGACCCCCGGACCGAGCAGTTCGTCGCGGTGAAGGTCCTCAAGCCGGAGGTCGCGGGGGACGAGATCGCCCGGGCCCGGCTCGCCCGCGAGGTCGAGACCATGCGCCGAGTGCACAGTCCCAACGTGGCCGAGGTCATCGACGCCGACACCCAGGCCGAACTGCCGTGGGTGGTCACCGAGTACATCCCCGGCCCGACCCTGGACTCGACCGTCACCGACCACGGCCCGCTGCGCGGCCGCGCGCTCACCCGCTTCGTGACGGGCATGGCCCGGGCGATCAAGGACATCCACGAGGTGGACGTGATCCACCGCGACCTCAAGCCCGGCAACGTGATCATCTCCAACGGCGAGCCGATCGTCATCGACTTCGGCATCGCGCACGCCGTGGACGGCGCCAAGCTGACCCAGACCGGCACGTTCGTCGGCACGCCCAGCTACCTGTCCCCGGAGGTCATCGAGGGCACCGACCTGGGGCCGGCGACCGACGTCCACGCCTGGGGCGGCACCGTCGCCTTCGCCTCCACCGGCCGCCCGCCCTACGGCGCGGGCTCCTTCGAGGTCATCTTCTTCCGCATCCTCAACGGTGAGATCGACATGGACGGGATGCACGAGGCGCTGCGGCCGCTGGTCAACCGCGCGGTCTCCCGCGACATGGCGAGCCGGCCCACGGCCGCGCGGCTGGTCGAGTCGACCAGCCGCCTCAACCTCGACCTGCCCTGGACCGAGGACGTCGGCGGCCAGTCCACCGGTCTGACCGGCACCCACACCGTGTACAACCCGTCCGTGGGCGGTGTTCCCGAGTCCGCGGGCCACATGAGGGGCGACGAGGGGTGGGGCCCCTCGCACACGAGCAGCGGGGCCAACCCGGCGGCCAGTTCCTGGTCCCTTCCGGGGGAGTCCCCGCACACGGTCTCCGCGGCCCACTCGAACGGCTGGGACAGAGGTCCGGAGGCCACGGACGACCCGTCGGGAGCGGCCGACGCCCAGCGGGGCTGGGGCACCGGCGAGGACGCGACCGACGACCTGGGCGGCACCCAGCGGATCGCCCCGGGTGGTTCGGACGACCTGGACGACCCGCAGGGGACCATGCGGATCAACCCGGGCGGCGCCGGAGACGACCTGGACGACATACAGGGCACGCGGCGCATCCAGCCCGGCGACCTGCCTCGCGAGGACCCGCAGGGCACCATGATGATGGACCCGGGAGGCGAGAGCGGCCACGGGCGCCCCGTGGCGGAGAACCAGGCCCCGCAGACCCAGTTCTTCAACACCCCGCTGCACAAGGGTGACTTCGCCGACATCCTCACCCCCGTGGACGACAACCGCCAGAGCGGCCGGACACAGGAGTTCGACGAGGACGACTACCAGGATCGCGGCGGCTGGCTGAGCCGGTTCAAGCGCGGCAGCAACGACCGGATGGGCGACTACTTCCGGGGCGGCGGCGACGACGAGTACTACGACGACGAGTACGAGGCCGAGGCGTGGCGGATGCACCCGCTGGTGCTGATCCCCACCATGGTCTCGCTGGCCGGCGTGGCCCTGTGGTTCCCCTGGTTCGGCATCCTGCTGGGCGTCGTGATCATCGCCGGGCTGAGTGCCCTGGACGTGGTCAAGGCCGAGCACGCGCGCCGGTTGCAGACCCGCGGTCCGCGCAACTCCGACAGCATGCTGGTGGTGTTGAGCTTCCCGTGGGCATTCGGGCGCATGGTGCTGCGCACGGTCGGGTTCGGCCTGATCTACCTGCTGGCCGGGGTCCTGGTCGGCATGATCTACGCCCAGGTCGCCGGGGCGGACGTCGGTCAGGGTGCCAACTACACCGGCGCGTTCGCCGTGTTCGTGATGGTCCTGCTCAGCTACATCATGCCCAGCGGGCGCGAGGCCCGGCACCAGGCGGTGTGGCTGGTCGAGCGGGTGCGGTTCCACAACCTGTACATGTACATCGGCGTGGTCGTCGGCATCCTGCTGCTGACCATGCTGATCCTGTCCATCGGACTGACCGCTGCACCGAGCTGGACCCCGCTGGACGGACCGTCGGACTGGCTCTGAGTCCTCCGCGTCCTCCTAGACGGCGCCGCGGTGCCGGACTCCTCGACGCCCTCCTCCCGTCCCGGGGGAGGGCGTCGACCCTTTCCCGGGGCCCCACCGGTGGTGTAACCGATGGTGTGACCGGTTCCGGGGGAGGCCGCGGCGACTAGGGTGGAAACCGGAGGCCGGCTCCCCGGCACCGGGATCGGTGCACCGCGGCGGAGCGGCGGTCCGGTACCACGGGGATGGTCAGGGTTGCCTCAGTCACATCGGGGGCCACGGGTTGGCCTCCAAGCTACTAGCCAGTAACATTTGGCTGTATGGAGCACACTGCGGGACCTGTCTGGACATGAAGGCGGCCCCGCCGTCGGATGACCGAACGGCATTCGGCATTGTTGGCAATACGGGGCGCGCCAGCGTCCGACCGCCGCACGGCGGATCATGGAGTGCAGGGAGGTCGGCCACCGGCCATGAATATTGTCGTTTTGGTCAAGCAGGTCCCGGACACGGCGACCGAGCGGAAGCTCAACCCCGATGACAAGACGCTCGACCGCGCAGCGTCCGACGGGGTCATCAACGAGCTCGACGAGTACGCGATCGAAGAGGCTCTTCAGCTCAAGGAGAAGCACGGTGGCGAGGTCACCGTCCTGACGATGGGCCCGGACCAGGCCAAGGACTCCATCCGCAAGGCCCTGTCGATGGGCGCGGACAAGGCGGTCTTCGTCAACGACGACGCGCTCCACGGCTCGGATTCGCTCCAGACCGCCTACGCGATCGCGCAGGCCCTGGGCACCATCGAGTACGACGTGGTCGTGCTGGGCTCGGAGTCCACCGACGCCCGTACCGGTGTCGTCGGCGCCGCGCTCGCCGAGTACCTCGGCCTGCCGCAGCTCACGTTCGCGCGCAAGGTCGAGGTCGACGGCAGCACCATCAGGATCCAGCGTCAGACCGACTACGGCTACGACGTCGTCGAGGCCCAGCTCCCGGCGGTCGTCTCCGTGGTCGAGAAGATCAACGATCCCCGCTACCCGTCCTTCAAGCTCATCATGCAGGCGAAGAAGAAGCCGGTCGACAAGAAGTCCACCGCGGACGCGGGCATCGACACCGACAAGGTCGGCCTGGCCAACGCCACCACCGAGACCGTCGACTTCGCCGCCGCGCCGCCGCGCGCCGCGGGCACGGTCGTCAAGGACGAGGGTGACGGCGCCGCCAAGATCGCCGACTTCCTCGTCGAGAAGAAGTTCGTTTAGGTCCGGCGAGAGACTCAGGAAGGTTCAAGGATTATGGCTGAGGTCCTCGTCCTCGTCGACCACGTCGACGGACAGGTCAAGAAGGTCACCACCGAGCTGCTCACCGCCGCCCGCCGTATCGGCGAGCCCGCGGCCGTGTGGGTCGGCGACGGCGCGGAGTCGGGCAAGGGCGCCCTGGCCGAGTACGGCGCGGAGAAGGTCTACGTGGCCCCGGCCGAGCTGGGCGACTACGTCGTCGCCCCCAAGGCCGAGCTGCTCGCCAAGCTCGCCCAGGACAAGGGCGCCGCCGCCATCCTGGTCTCGGCCACCGCCGAGAACAAGGAGATCGCCGGCCGCGCCGCCGTCAAGCTGGGTTCCGGTGTGCTCACCGACGTCGTGGACGTCAACGCCGAGGCCGTCACCGAGCACAGCATCTTCGGCGGTGCCACCGTCACCCACGCCCGCGTGCGTACCGGCGTGCCGGTCATCGCCGTCCGCCCGAACTCCATCCCGGCCGAGGCCGCCTCCGGCGCCGCCGCCGAGGAGGCCGTGTCGGTGGAGGTCTCCGACGCCGCCAAGACCGCCAAGGTCGTCGAGCGCGTCGCCGAGGAGCAGGGCGAGCGCCCCGAGCTCACCGAGGCCGCGATCGTGGTCTCCGGTGGCCGTGGTGTCGGTTCCGACGACTTCTCCGTCGTCGAGAACCTGGCCGACTCCCTCGGCGCGGCCGTGGGTGCCTCCCGCGCCGCCGTCGACTCCGGCTGGTACCCGAACCAGTTCCAGGTCGGCCAGACCGGTAAGACGGTCAGCCCGAACCTGTACGTGGCCCTGGGCATCTCCGGCGCGATCCAGCACCGCGCGGGCATGCAGACCGCGAAGAACATCGTCGCGGTCAACAAGGACCCCGAGGCTCCGATCTTCGAGCTGTCCGACTTCGGCGTCGTGGGCGACCTGCACGCGGTCGCCCCGCAGCTCACCGAGGAGATCAACAAGCGCAAGTAGTACCGTGCTCGGCACCGCGAACGCCCGGCCAGGCGGACCTGGCCGGGCGTTCGCGCTGTGCGGGGCCGTTTTCGGTGTGCCGGACCGGGTAGGCGGATCGCACGGTGCCTACCGGGGGAGGATCGATGACGTCGTCGGGGGTGCGAGCGGGACGGCGTGTGGTGCGTGTGCGCAAGCCCGACAAGCCGCTGTTCGGCGCGGGCGGCGCGACCAAGGAGGACCTGGCGGAGTACCACGCCAGGATCGCGCCCCTGATGCTGCCGCACCTACGCGGCCGCCCCGTGGCCCTGGAGCGGTTTCCGGACGGGATCGGCGCGCAGGGGTTCTTCGTCAAGCATCCGTCGGTCCCGGACTGGGTGCGCACCGTGGAGACCAGCGGCGGGCGGATGATGGTGTGCCAGGACGCGGCGGCGCTGGTGTGGTGCGCCGACCAGGCGGCGATCACCGTGCACGCCTGGCAGTCCAGGGAGCCGAACCTGGGCCGCCCCGACCGGATGGTGATCGACCTGGACCCCGCGGGAGACGGACCGGAGGCATTCGCGGCCTGTAGGGACACCGCCCGTGACGTGCGGGAGGTGCTCGACGACCTGGGCCTGGCCGCCTACGTGATGACCAGCGGGTCGAAGGGGCTGCACGTGCGGTCGCCGCTGCGCCCGGAGGCGGACGACCAGGAGGTCCGGCGGCTGGCGGAGGCGGTCGCGGACCGTGTGGCGGACCGGCGCCCCGACGAGCTGACCACAGAGGTGCGCAAGGCCGCCAGGGGCGGCCGGTTGTTCGTGGACTACCTGCGCAACGGTCGCGAGCAGCTCGCGGTCGCCCCGTACTCGGTGCGGGCCAGGCCGGGCGCGCCGGTCGCGGCGCCGCTCACCTGGGAGGAGCTGGACGGTCTGGAAGCGGCCGGGGCGTTCACGATCGACCTGGAACGGGACGAGTGCCCGTTCGCGGGGATGGGGCGCCACGCCAGGTCCCCGCTCAAGGCGCTGGAGAGGCTGGGCTGACGGCTCAGGGTCCGGGGGTGCCCTTGGGCCAGACACAGGGGGAGGATGCGGCGATAGCTAGGCTGCCGTCTCCAGCCACCTGTATGGACAACCCGAACGAGTCCTCTTCGTGTTCGACTGAAAGGAACATGTCGTCAGGACGTAGATCATCGCGGATCCGGTAGCCGCTGGATGTCCAGTGCTCGTGGAGGAGCTCGATGTTCTCCTCGTTGTCCTCAACGGGCAGATTCCGGATCCAGAACGTTTCACCGACCGTGACACGGTCCTTGGGTCCGCCGTCGGTGGGGTCGTCGCAGGCGGCGACGATGGTTCCGCGTCGCTCCTCCAGTTCGGCGCCGCCGGGCAGAGCGGCCATCGTGTTGTCGATGTGCTCCCTGACCTTCTCGGCGGCTTCATCCTCGGTGACGGTCGGTTCCATTCCCGTTCCCCCCGGTGTATTGGGGCCACAGCCGGTCACGGCCAAGGCGAGTGTGAGGGCGTAGGCCCACTGTCGTGGTCGAATCATGTCCTGTCGATTCCTAGTGCTCGCCTGCGATGACCTCGCCCATGTGTCGTAGAGATTTATTTGTGAGCTCGAAGTACTCCGAGTGGGCGTCTCCGAGGGGCCACTGACCACCCTCGCTGCCTTCGTCCGATTCGAAGACAGCCGCCCCGAAGCCCTGCTCTGTGGGGTCGGTGCCGTGTACGGCCTCGGATCCGAGACCGAACCAGCCCTTGTTGATGTTGTCGTTCTCTGCCGCTGACACGTGAACGTTCTCAGCGGGAAGTCTTAGGTCGGTTACGTGGTCGGCGTTGACTCCGGGACTGCCTACGAGTACCAGTTCGTCCGCGTCCAGGCCTTGCTGGCTCTGCGCGGTGTGCCCGACCACGGTCGTCCCGTAACTGTGTCCGATGACGGTGTTGTTGGACGGCTGCCCCTGGTGGGTGGCGCGCAGACCGTCCTGGAAGCCGCTCAGTTCGTCCACCGCCTCTTCGGCGCGTCCACTGGTGGCCGCCTCGGGGACGCTGGGAGCGTCGTATCCGGTCCAACTGATCACGGAGTGGTTGCCGTCCGGATCCGCGTTCGCGGCAGCTTCCATGAGGTTGTCGCCACGTCCCACCTGGTCGTTGATGCTCTGCCAGGTCGTCGTGGTCCCGGGGACCAGCGTCGCCACGTTCTCGGCGGTGTCGGGGTTGCCGTTGGCCACGATCGCACGCCCGTCACCCTCAGCGTCGAGGGCGAGCAGGTACCTGTCCGCCTTGTCGTCCTCCAGGCTCTCCCGGAGGTCCGTCAACGTCTCGAGCTCTCCTTTGAGTCCGCTCAGGTCGTTCTGAGCGCTGTAGGCGCCTATTTCTCCACCGGAGTCACCCAAGGAATCCATGGCCTCGTCGTACTCCTCCTCCGAGTCCGCGACCTCCTCCTCCAGGCGTTCGATCTCCTCGTCCAGGTGGTCGCGGTTGAGCTCGTCGCGGACGGTAGCCGGGATGCCGTCGAGCTCGCGGAGCAGCTCCGGATGGTCCCTCATGGCCTGCTCCTGCTCCTCCTCGGTCATGGAGGACCACCACAGGTTGACGACCGACGGGTGCTCGTCCCCGCTCAGTGCGTCCGGGACCATGCTGGGGACCGCGTCGCCGAAGTACGTCAGCTGGCTGCCGGACAGCAGGGCAGACTCGATCAGGCGCTCCAGGGTGTCCTGGCCGGGACCGTTGCGCAGGTCCTTCTCGGTCTGCTCGGCCTGGTCCATCAGGGTCTCCCAGTGTCCGGAGTGCTCGGTGAGCAGCTCCTCGCGCAGTGTTTCCAACTGCGTCGTCTCCAGCCCCTCACGGGTCCCCGCGCCGAGGATGGACCCGCGGGAGGAGCCGCCGGAGGATTCGACGCCGACTCGGCGCCGGACTTGGCCTCCTCCCAGCGGGTCTCCAGTTTGGCGCGCTCAGAGCGGTAGGTCTCGATGTCGAGTCCCCACTGGCGCAGGATCGCGGCACCGTAGGTGAGGGCGCTGGCGGCGTCACTCCAGGAGGCGAGCGCCTGGGAGGAGCTGGAGACGATGTTCCAGGCGACGAGGTCGGTGAACTCCCCGGCGGAGGACTGGAACTGACTGTGGGCGCCCTCGGACTGGCCGAGCATGTTCTGGCGGACGGTGTCGAGCTGGTCGGCACCGGTCTCGATGGCGCCGACGTCGGCGTCGATGTCCTCGGGCAGGCCGAGGGACATGGAAGCGATGTCGCTCACGACAGGGGCTCCGCTGTGGTGGGGGCAGGTTCAGAAGTTGATCTGGATGTCGAGGGCTTCCAGGCCCTCCTGGTACTCGTCGGCGTTCTCGTGGTCGGTGTCGGTGATCGCCAGGTCGGCTTCCTGGACGTTCTGGGCCAGGTTGATGCCGTTCTCGGCGACCCGTCGGATGTGCTGCATGGTGTCGAGGTCGTAGTCGCCCAGACCGCCGGACACGTGCTCGGACACGGCTCCCGTCAGTCCTTCGACGGCGGACTCGAAATCGGTGCCGAGGAAGACCATGGCCTCGGACAGGGCTTCGGCCTCCTCGGCCTCAGACATGCCTTCGACGGGGTTCACACCGGCAGGTCCGGACACAGGAGCTCCCGAAAGGTTCCGTGAGGGGGTGTTCTGGACGCGAGGTTACAACACGCGTACAAGCGACTCCGATGTGGCCTCTGTGGCCTCTGTGGTCTGGTGGGAATGGGTTGACCTGGGAACGGGGCGCGGAGGTGAACGTGAAGGGTCCAGCACTCACCTCTGGCCGGATCCGGCCGCCCCGGATCGGTGACCGGCCCTGGTCGGGTCGCGAACGTACGGCGAATCGAGAACGGCGGCCCCGAAAGTCGCTGAACAGTTGGCCAAGAAGCGGCAAGTCCCGTTGCCCGCACGCGGCCCCCGGGCCACCGTGGCAGGCAGCGACGCCTATCCGGGGGAGAGCCGATGCACGCCGACCAGCGGCCGAGCGCCTACACGGGTCTGGACCGAATGCCCATCGGAGGCGAGTGGCGCCACGGATCCTCCGGGAACGTCTTCCAGGACCTCGACCCCTACGACGACACGCTCCTCACCGAGATCAGCCTGGCCGATGAGAGCGACGTGGACCTCGCCTACCAGGCGGCGGCGAGGGCGTGGCCGGAGTGGGCCGCCGTCCCCGCCGCCGACCGCCTCGAACTGTTCCTGCGGGCCATCCGCATCCTCGAAGCGCGCCGGACCGAGATCGTTGACTGGATCGTGCACGAGGCCGGCGCCGTTCGCGAGCGCGCCGAGTTCGAGTGGCAGCTGGTGCGCAGCGGCATGGCCGAGATCGCCTCCTACCCCACGCGGGTCGCCGGCCGCATCCTGCCCGGCATCACCCCTGGCAAGGAGAACCGCGTCTACCGTGAGCCGCTCGGCGTCGTCACGGTGATCAGCCCGTGGAACTTCCCCCTCCAGCTCTCCCACCGCTCCCTCGCGCCCGCCATCGCCCTCGGCAACACCGTCGTCCTCAAACCCGCTGAGAACACCCCGGTCACGGGCGGGCTCCTGCTCGCCCGGATCTACGAGGAGGCCGGGCTTCCCCCCGGTGTGCTCAACGTGGTCATCGGCAAGGGCGGTGAGATCGGAGACGCGCTCGCCGCCCACGAGACCTCCCGGATGATCTCGTTCACGGGCTCCACCGAGGTCGGCCGCCACATCGCCAGGCAGGCCCCGCTCAAGAGGCGCTCGCTCGAACTCGGCGGCAACGGCCCCCTGGTGGTGTTGGAGGACGCTGATCTGGACATGGCCGCGGACGCCGCCGTGTTCGGCTCCTACTACCACCAGGGCCAGATCTGCATGGCGACCAACCGGGTCGTGGCCACCGCCGACGTCCACGACGAACTGGTCGAGCGGATGCTCGTGCGTGCCCGAGGGCTGAAGGTGGGCGATCCCGCCGACCCGGCCACCCAGATCGGCCCCATCATCGACGACGAGCAGCGCGACGGCATCCGGGACGTGGTCGAGCGTTCCGTGGAGCAGGGCGCGCGGCTCCTGCTGTCCGGGGACCCGTACGGTCCGGCGGGCAGGGTCCTGCCGCCCCACCTGCTGCTCGCCTCCAACGACCTGCCCTGCGCGTCCGAGGAGGTGTTCGGCCCGGTGGCCACGGTCATCAGGGCCGAGGATGCGGAGGACGCGCTGCGTATCGCCAACGACACCGAGTACGGCCTGTCCAGCGCCGTGTACACGCGCGACGCCGAACGGGGGGTGCGGTTCGCCCGCCGTCTGCACGCGGGCATGACGCACGTCAACGACTCCACGCTCAACGACGAGGCCAACACCGCGTTCGGCGGCGAGAACCACTCCGGGCTCGGCCGTTTCGGCGGTGAGTGGGCGATCGATGAGTTCACCACCGACCACTGGATCAGCCTCCAGCACACACACCGCAGGCTGCCCTTCGGCCTCGGGTGAGTGTCCGGTCCCGAGGACCGGCGGCTGCGGGCGGCAGGGGTGCTGCCGGGGAGCCGCCGCGCAGCGGGGTCGGTGTCCGAGGGGCGTGTCCTAGCGTCTGCGCAGCACCAGCAGCAGGTTCCAGGTGAGGACTTCGCGCAACAGGGGCACGCGCACGACCGGCTTGGCCCAGTCGGGCAGGTAGCGGGGCCGCACGTCCACCACGTCCACGTCGGCGCGCCCGCGCGTCCAGCGCAGCATCTCCTCGGCGTGGGCGGCGTACATGGTGCGGCCGAAGTCGTTCTTGGGCCGTTTCCCGTGGCGTCGGGCGAACCTCTCGGCCGCGTACGCGCCGCCCAGGTAGTGCCACGGAGAGGTCTCGTGTCCGCCCCACGGCGACAGCCACAGCGTGTACGACAGGTACACCAGCCCGCCGGGCCGGGTCACCCGCACCATCTCTTCGGCCATCCGGGTCCGGTCCGGCACGTGCTCCAGCACGTTGGAGGAGAAGCACACGTCCACCGAACCGCCGCGCAGCGGTAGTTCCAGGGCGCTGCCCTGGACGCCGTGGGCGTCGGCCCCACGGCCGTGCAGGGTCATCTCGTGGGCGTCGGAGTCCACGCACAGGCAGCGGGCCCCGGCGGCGCGCAGCTCGTCGGCGAAATAGCCGGGACCTCCGCCCACGTCCACCACGAGCCTGCCGTCCAGGGGGGTGTAGGAGCGCAGCTGGGCGACGGTGTCCCGGGCCAGCGCGCCGTAGAAGCGGGCCGGGTCGGTCTGCTCCCCGCGGAAGGCGGTGAACAGCCCCACCGACCGGGCCAGGGTGGCGCGGAACGGGACGGTGCCGTCGGAGTGGGTGGTTTCGCTGGTCACGTGGCGCCCTCCAGCACCACGTAGTGGCGCATGTGACGCCAGTGGTCGCCGCCCCAGTACTCGTCGGATGCGGCGATCCGGCCGTTCGGGACCAGTTCGGCGATGCGCTCGGCGCGCAGGGTGTGCATCCGCATCGGTGCCGGGTAGCGCAGCAGCGTCCTCTGGGCCAGGGCCACCAGCGGCCACGGCGCGTACCGGAACACCATCCCCTTGAAGGTGCGCCGCTCGGACTCGGGCACGCCCAGGACCAGGGCGCCGCCGGGGCGCACCACCCGCGCGAACTCGCGCACGTAGCCCTCAGCCAGCTCGGGCGGCAGATGCTGTAGGACCAGGTCGGTGTAGACCAGGTCGAACGAGTCGCCTTCGAACACCGACAGGTCCGGGCGCTCGTTCAGCTCGAACCTGACCCGGCCGCCGGAGCGGTCCAGGCGCCGGGCCTCGGCGAGCATCGGCGCGGAGATGTCCACCCCCACGACCTCGGCGAAGTGCGCGGCCAACGCGTTGGACAGCCGTCCCGCGCCGCACCCGAAGTCCAGCACCCGGCCGCCCTCCGGGCGGATGCCCAACTCCTCCAGGCGGGTGACGGCCGGGTCGACGTCGGCCCGGCCCGAGGCGAGGAACTCGTCGTCGTCCCAGCCGCCGCCCCGCTTGCCGGGGTCCACGCACACCGCCCACAAGGGCTCGGCGGTCCCCAGCCGGGTCCAGTCGCGGCGGACCTGTTCGAGCCCCACCGGCATCACCTCCACGGTGTCCACGGCCCCGACGGAACGTGGGCCTGAATCGTGTTCCTGTTATATACGCACTGGCCAGGGCGGAATGTACTAAGGGGCAAGGAAGAAAATGGAACGAGTTGTATTCTGACACTCATCTTCCGGGTTGGCCAACCTGCGGCGGGAGGGAATCGATGCCGCCTGTTCCTCCCACAGCGAGTGGGCACGATGGTCGCGATACCAGGGTCTCGGCGGTGCTGGCCGCCGTGCGCCGCCTGGCGCGCGACCGACTGGTCCTGGCGGGGCTGCTGGTGGTCGTGGTGGCCGTCGGGCTCAGGTTCCACGTGCTCACCGAGTCCTACTTCGTGGAGGACGACTACCTCTTCTTCGCCGCCGCCCACGCCAGCGACCTGAGCCCGGACTACCTGCTCACCCTGCACAAGGGCCACCTGATGCCGGGCGCCCTGTTCCTGGTCTACCTCCAGACCGTCTTTTGGCCCTACGACTGGTGGATCAGCGCGGGCACCATGCTGGCTTTCCAAGCCGCCGCCCTGCTGGGCTTCCTCCGCCTGGTGTGGGAGCTGTTCGGCCGCCGCTGGGCGCTGCTGGTACCGCTGACCGTGTACGCGCTGGCCCCGCTGACCATCCCCGTCCTGGGCTGGTGGTCGGCGGCGCTCAACGCGGTCCCCTTCCAGCTCGCCCTGGTGCTCTCCCTGCTGTGGACCGTGCGCCACCTGCGTACCGGTGACCAGCGCATCGCCTGGTGGGCCGGAGGTGCCGTCGTGTTCGGCATGCTGTTCACGGTCAAGGCGATGTTCCTGCCGCTGGTGCTGTTCGCGGTGGCCGTCGCCCACCTGTATCCGGGTGGGCCGGTCGCCGGGGCCCGTCGCGCCTGGGCGCTGCACCGGCCGTTCTGGACGGCGATGGGCGCGCTCTTCGCGGTCTACACGGTGTTCTACCTGGTGCGGATGCGTGTGGCGGAGGGCGGCGAGGGCGCGGGCGTGCCCGAGAGCCAGCCCGCGCTGGCGACACTGCGTGGGCTGCTCACCGAGGTGTTCCCGGTCGGTGCCCTGGGCGGTCCGCTGGAGTGGGGGCCCGTCACCCCGACGGGCGGCCTCGTCGACCCGCGAGGTGTGGTGGTGCTGGGCGCCTGGGCGGTGTTCGCGACGATCGTACTGGTCAGCCTGCGCATGCGGCGCGGGTCGTGGCGGGCGTGGGCGCTGCTGCTGGGCTATGTGGTGATCGTGGACATCGTCCCGACGAACATCGCCCGGGGCCGGTTCCAGGATGTGACCGCCATCGATCCCCGGTACGTGGCGGACGCCGCGCTGGTGTTCGCGCTGTGTCTGGCCCTGGCCTACCTGCCCACCCGGGAGGAGCGTGCGCGCGCCCTGGCGGGCGGTGCGGGGGACGCCCCGGAGGAGCCCTACCGGGTGCGGCCCCGGCGCGGTGCCCGGACCGCCGCGGTGCTGGCGACGGTGGTGTACGCGGCGGCGGCCGGCTACTCCACGCACACCTACGCGCAGACCCTGGGCGGCGACCGTCTCCAGTGGTATCTGGACACGGTGCGGGCTTCGCTGGCGGCCGTTCCGGATGAGGGCGGACTGTACGCGCGCCCGGTGCCTGAGGACGTGGTCCTGGAGTGGAACGGTCCGCGCCGCATGAGCTCGTGGGTGCTGTCGCCGCTGGCCCCGCCCGAGATCGCCCGGCGGATGACCGGTCCCGAGGAGTCCGACACCGCGTACGTGTTCAACGACGCGGGCTACCTGGTCCCGGCACGGCCCTCCGACAACGGCTACATGTTCGCCCCCGGGCCGGCGGACGAGTGCCTGGAGCCCTGGGAGGGGGGTATGTCCTGGCCGGTGCGCGCGCATGGCGGCTCCGCGCAGATCGTCACCCTCGGCTACACGTCCGAGGAGGACGTCGGCGTGGTGGTGGCGGTCGGTGACGACTGGATCGAGGTGGACCTGCCGGCCGCACCGGAGAACGGTACCTGGTACGTGCCGGTGGGCGCCCCCGGAGAGAGGTTGGCGGTGTTCGTGCCCGAGGATCCTGAGGACCGGGGCGGGCTGTGCCTGAACTGGGTGTCGGTGGGCGGGATGGCTCCGGTCGTGGAGGGCAACCCGTGGGAGTCGGGGGGATGACGGCCGGGCCGCCGACTGGAGCGTGTCACGGGGCGAAGCGGAACGGAGCCCCGAGGGAAACACCGCTCACCTGCGGGACCACCGGCGGCTTGGCTCCTCCACCCACCGGTGGGTCGCCATGGCGAGCAGCACCGTTCCGATCGTCACCGGTACCGCGTCCATCCAGAACGACCCGGTGAAGATCTCACGCCCGGTGAAGTCGCGCCACAGGTACAGCACCATGAACTGCCACAGGAACACGCCGTAGGAGATCCGGGCGAGGAACTGGCACACCCGGTGCCGCAGCAGCGCATCCAGCCACCGTCCGTTCCGCCAGGCTGCGGCCCGCCGCAGCGGGACGGGCGCCGAGGCCGGGCGCGGGGCCAGCGCGGCGGGTGCGATCAGGAAGAACGCGAACCCGATCCCGGTCAGTGAGTCCACCGCCGACGTCCAGATGTTTCCGGAGCCGATGAACCGGCTCCCCGCGGCGTAGGTGGCGTTGAGGACGAAGAACCCGCCCGCGGACAGCCAGCACACCCCGGGGGAGGCGGCGACGGTCCGGCAGAAGCGGCGCACCGGTCCGTCGGCGCCGGGCTCGCGCCAGGCCCACTCCGAGAGCACGGCCAGGGCCATCCCGGCCGCGAACAGGCCCATCGCCCGGGGCAGCCAGAGGTGCATGTACTCGCGCTGCTCGGGATAGAACTGCGGGACCAGCGCGGCCAGGCCCAGCGCCGCCATCACGAGCAGGCCGGCGAGCAGACGTCCGCCCCGGGCGTCCACGTCCTTGCCCCGGCGAGCCCACAGGGCCAGGAGCAGTCCGAACAGCGGCAGCAGCAGGTAGAAGCCCACCTCCACCGACAGGCTCCACATCTGGCCCAGGCCGTAGGGGCCGGAGCCCACCCACGAGGGGTCGGTGTTGAAGGTGAAGGTCAGGGTGAGGACCTCCCACCAGTGCCGCAACGAGCCGAGTCCGCTCTGGGAGTGGACCAGCAGCGCGGCCACGGCCACCACCCAGTAGGCGGGGAACACGCGCGCGAGGCGGCGCCACAGGTAGGGACGGGTACGCGGCCCGCGTACCCCGTCCAGGGCGGCGCGGGCCCAGGGCCGGTACAGCAGCACGCCGGAGAGGGCGAAGAACAGGGGCACGGCCAGGTCGAAGGCGGACAGCAGCCCGCCGAGCACCCCGGGCGCCAGTGCGTCGCCGGTCTCGGTGGCGACGTGGAAGACCAGGATCATCAGGGCGGCCGCGGCGCGGATGCCGTCGAGGGCCTCGTGGCGGCCGTCGACCTGCGGCAGTACGGCGGTCCGGGAGGGTGTGCGCGTGTCGCCGGAGGGGTCCTCGGGCGCGGAAGGGGTGGGCGCCATGGGCCTTCCAGATACGGGGGAGGAACCAGAACGCGTTTCACTAGAACGTGTTATAAAAATTTCGACACGCCCTGGTGACGCCGTTCCCTACTGGGCAGTACTCTACCCGGAACTGGACCTAGTTCCACTAGACCCAGTTCCAGATCTGGACTCTCATACGCCCAGGAGGGCACATGCGCCGTACCGTTGCGGTCGTTCTCGTCGCGTTTGGGGTCTTCTCCCTCGCCTTTGCACCCATGATGCGCACGTGGCTGTCGAGCTCACTGATGAAGACCCCTCTGGACTACTACAGCGAGACGGTCAACGTCGCTGAGGGGGCCACCTACTTCAACGTCGAGGACGTGGAACTCGTCGAGAACGCCACTCTGGAGGCCCACTCGACCATTCGGGCCGACGTGGCCTCCAGCACCGACGAGACGGTCGTGTGGGACCAGTTCACCTGGCTCAAGGACGCCGACACCGAGTTCGGCATCACCTCCACCAGCCGACGGGCCGGACACGACCGAGTCACCGGTGAGGCGGTTGACTGCTGTGACTCCATGGTCAACGACGAGTCCGTCGCGCAGAGCGGTCAGGCGTGGAAGTTCCCCTTCTTCACCGAGCAGCGCGACCACGACTTCTTCGAGACCACCGTCCAGGAGGTCGTCCCCATGGAGTTCCAGGGGACCGAGGAGATCGAGGGCGTCGAGGCCTACAAGTTCGTCCAGGAGGTCGACGGGACCACTGTCGGCGAGCGCACCCTGCCACGCTCCGTGGCCGGGCTGGAGGGAGAGGGCGACGTCACCGGTGACGAGGTCTTCTCCATCACCCGCACCTACTGGATCGAGCCCGTCACCGGCTCCCCCCTGAAGGTCAGCGAGGACCAGGACCGCGTCGTCG
Organism: Nocardiopsis sp. TRM 82005; assembly: GCF_056312425.1. Taxonomy (NCBI): domain Bacteria; kingdom Bacillati; phylum Actinomycetota; class Actinomycetes; order Streptosporangiales; family Nocardiopsidaceae; genus Nocardiopsis; species Nocardiopsis sp. TRM 82005. The sequence continues at coordinate 47,866 of NZ_JBWDTQ010000015.1, read as the reverse complement.
TCGTGGACGGCGACGAGGTACTGACCCTGCTCGACGCCGAACTCGTCTTCGACGACCAGACCGTCCAGGAGGCGATCGACCGAGCGGATGCGGGGCGCACCATGCTCCCCCTGCTGCACACCACCTTCCCCATCGTCTTCCTCGTCGCCGGCGTCGGTTTCGTCGGCGTCGCGGTCGTACTGTTCCTCACGGGTCGCCGCCGTGACCACCGCAGCTGACCCCCGCGCCCGTCCGGCGTGCCCGACCGGGCGCGCCGGTGCGCGCTCCTCCACCCCGCGGTCCCGGTGACGGAGCGGACGCAGGCCGCGGGGCCCCCGGCGGGCGGGGCACCGCGCGGCGACCGGACAAGGGCTGCCGCGCTGGTCAGCGCGTGTCGACCCCGGCAGTGGCTCAAGAACCTCCTCGTCCTGGCCGCCCCCGCCGCCGCGGGAGCGCTCAGCCGGCCTGAGACGCTGTTGACCTGTGCCGCGGTGTTCGCCCTGTTCTGCGCGGCCGCCAGCGGCACCTACCTGCTCAACGACGTCCACGACGCGCCCCGCGACCGCGCGCACCCGCGCAAGCGCCACCGGCCGGTCGCCTCCGGCGCGCTACCCGCTCCGGTGGCGGCCGCGTCGGGGGTCCTGCTCTGTGCCGCCGCACCACTGGCCTCCCTGACGCTGGGCAGCCCCGCGCTCTCCGCCCTGCTCACCGGATACGTGCTGCTCACGCTGGCCTACACCCGCCACCTCCGGGACGTGGTGGTGTGTGACCTGGTCGCGGTCGCCGCCTGCCACGTGCTGCGCGCCGTCGCCGGCGGGGTGGCCGTCGGCGTGCCGCTGACCTCGTGGTTCGTCATCGTGGTGTCGCTGGCCGCGCTCCTGGTGGTGGTCGGCAAGCGCGAGGCCGAACTGCGCGCGACCGGGAACGCGGAGGAGGTGCGCCCGACCCTGCGCGGCTACACCACCGCCTACCTGGCGCAGACCCGCACCATGGCGTCGGGCGCCATGATCGTCACCTACTGCCTGTGGGCGCTGGAGCAGGGCGAGGGGCCGCGGACGCTCTTCCACACGATGAGTATCGTTCCGTTCATCATGTTCGTCCTGCGCTACAACCTGCTCGTGGACCGGGGAGTGGGGGAGGAGCCCGAGGAGATCGCCCTGCGCGACCGGCCCCTACAACTCATCCTGGTCGGGTTCGCGTCCCTGGTGGGACTGGGGATCTACCTGTGAGCGGGCCCGGTCGGCGGACACTCCTGCGCGGATGGGGACTCACCTCCCCGACGGCCGCCCGCGTGGTGCGCCCCCGTACGCACGAGCAGGTGGCCGAGGCACTCGCCCTGGCCGGAGGGCGCGGTGCGGTGCCGCGCGGCCTCGGGCGCTCCTACGGCGACGCCGCACAGGACGCCGGAGGGCTGGTACTGGACTGCACCGGGCTGACCGGGCCCGTGTACCTGGACGCCGCGCGCGGGGAGGCCACCGTCCCGGCGGGCACCAGCATGGACCGCCTCATCGCCCACCTGCTGCACCGTGGCCACTTCGTCCCCGTCACCCCCGGGACCCGACACGTCACCTTGGGCGGGGCGGTCGCCGCCGACATCCACGGCAAGAACCACCCCGCCGACTCCTCCCTCGGAGCGCACGTGCGCGCCCTCACCCTGGTCACGGCGGACGGGCGCACGCGCCGCCTGGCTCCGGGGCCGGACGGCGGGGACCCCGAGCTCTTCTGGGCGACCGTCGGTGGGATGGGCCTGACCGGGGTGGTCACCGAGGTGACCCTGGCCGTGTTCCCGGTCGAGTCCTCCTACATGCGGGTGGACACCGACCGCACCGACGGCCTGGACGAGACCCTGGGGCTGATGGCAGGCACCGGCCACCGCTACTCGGTGGCCTGGCTGGACCTGTTCGCCCGGGGCGGCGCCCTGGGCAGGGGGGTGGTCACCCGGGCCGACCACGCACGCACGGGCGACCTTCCGCCGCCACTGCGCCGGCGGCCGCTGCGGTACCGGAACGCGAGCGTGCCCGTGCCGCCCCTCACCCCGCCGGCGGGGGCCGTGAACCGGTGGACCGTCGGCGCGTTCAACGCCCTCCAGTACGGCCGGGCGCCCCGGCGGTGGCGCGGCCGTGCCCAGCCGCTGGCCGGCTATTTCCACCCGCTGGACGCCCTGCGGGGATGGAACCGGATGTACGGGCGCCCCGGTGCGGTGCAGTACCAGTTCGTTGTGCCCTTCGGCGCGGAGAACACCCTGGCGGGCATCGCCGAGAGCCTGTCGCGGGCACGGGCGCCCTCGTTCCTGGCGGTCCTCAAGCGGATGGGCGAGCCGACGCCGGGACCGCTGTCCTTTCCGCGGCCCGGGTGGTCGCTGGCCGTGGACCTGCCCGCGGACCTGCCCGGGCTCGGCGCGATGCTGGACGGCTTCGACGAGCGGCTGATCGGCGCCGGAGGACGCCTGTACCTGGCCAAGGACAGCCGGGCCAGGGCCGAGACCGTGCACGCCATGTATCCGGAGCTGCCCGAGTGGCGCCGGGTGCGTGAGCGGGCCGATCCGAGCGGGGCGCTGGTCTCCGACATGGCCCGCCGCCTGCGGCTCCTGTGACGCCGGGCCGTAGGCACGAACACGATGACGACTGTCTGGGAAGGCGGGGGAGCGCCGTGCGCGACTCTGTGGGAACGGTGCGGAGCGTTCTGCTGCTCGGTGGCCGCAGCGAGATCGGCTTGGCCATCGTCGAGCGGCTGGTTCGCGAGGGAGCCCGCGAGGTGGTGCTGGCCGCCCGGGGAGGGGCGTCCTCACCGCCGGACTGGCTCACCGGGCTCGGGGCCGCCGTGCACTCGGTGGACTTCGACGCCGGCCTGCCCGGCACCCATACCGGTACCGTCGCGGACGCGGTGGCGCTGGTGGGTGACCTCGACGTGGTGGTGGACGCCTTCGGGGTGCTCGGGCGGCAGTCCGAGTACGAGGCCGACCCGGCCGCCGCCGCCCGTGCCGCCGCGGTCAACTACACCGGACACGTGTCCGCTGACCTGGCCGTGGCCGCACGCCTGCGCGAGCAGGGGCACGGGACGCTGGTGGTGCTCTCCTCCGTGGCGGGCGTACGGGTGCGCAGGTTCAACTTCGTGTACGGGTCGGCCAAGGCGGGCCTGGACGGCTTCGCGCAGGGACTGGCCGACTCCCTGCACGGTTCCGGGGCGCGGGTGCTGGTGGTGCGGCCGGGCTACGTGTCGACGCGGATGTCCGCGCACGTGGAACCCGCCCCGTTCTCAGCCACCCCCGGCCAGGTCGCGGACGCGGTGTCGGCCGGGTTGCGCTCGGGGGCCACGACCGTGTGGGCGCCGCGTGTGCTCCAGCCGCTCTTCACCGGGATGCGGCTGATGCCGCGCGCCCTGTGGCGCCGCCTGGGCCGCTGAGGTCCTCGCCGGCCCGCCACACCGGCAACGTCCGCTAGGCCGCGTCCTCAGCGGTCAGCCGGTAGAACGCCAGCGGTACCAGACAGCACAGCATCACCACGGCGGGCACCAACGCGCTGCCGATCAGCATGCCGCGCAGCGCCTCGTCGCTCTGCCGGACCACCTCTCCCGCGCCGGACTCCACGTAGCCGCTCAGCGCCAGTGACAGCGACAGCAGGCCGGTGCCCACCGACTGCGCCATTGCCTCCCCCGAGGTCCACACGCCCGAAAGCACCCCGCCCTGGCGCTGCCCCGAGGCGTTGGCTGTGGCCAGGCAGTCGGCCAGCATCGACCACGGCAGCAGCGTCGTTCCGGACAGGCCCAAGCCCACCAGCACGGAGGAGAACACCGCGCCGGGGAAGCCCCACAGGGGGATCAGCAGCAGCCCCAGGCTCCCCAGAGCGAACACCGCGGCCGCGTACCCGGCGGCGCCGCGCTTGTCCACCCGTACCGACAGCCGCTTCCACAGCGGGGCCGAGGCGATCAGCGGCACCAGCACGCACACCATGAGGACGCTCGTGTACTCCGGGTTGCCCATGACGTTGGCCGTCACGTACGGCACACCGGCCACCATGGTGCCTCCGGCCACCGCCATCAGCATGTTGGCGGGAAACAGCACACGGAAGTGGCGGTGGGCGAAGGCCACCCGCAGCTGGGCGAACAGGCCCTCGGAACGGTGCGGGAACACCGGGCGCGGCGCACGACGCGTCCCGATCACCGAGCCCAGCATCGACACCAGCACCACGCCGCCCATCACCAGGCCCATCATTCGGTACCCGGTCGCGGTGTCCTCGGGGGCCGACTGCAGGACCGGCGCCAGGGCGCCGCCCAGCATCAGGGCGAGCCCCACGAACGCGGTCCGCCACGTGTTGAACGTGGACCGCTCGTGGTAGTCGGAGGTGATCTCCCCGGGCATGGCGGTGTGCGGCACCTGGAACATCGACGACGCCAGCGCGGCGGCCACGAACACCGCCGCGACGTATCCGGCGGCGGCATCGCCCTCCAGCGGCGGACCGGCGAACATCGCGGCGAACAGCACCGGCAGGGTCAGCGCCCCGACCAGCATCCACGGGCGGCGCGGCCCCCACGACGAGCGCGTCCTGTCTGACCAGATGCCGATATACGGACTGACCAGAAGGTCGACCAACTTGGGCAGGAACACCACCAGTCCGGCCAGCGCGGGGCTCACCGCCAGGGTGTCGGTCAGGTAGATCAGAAGCAGCAGCCCCGGCACCGTGTTGAAGATGCCGGTGGCCACGGCGCCGCTGCCGTACCAGGCGTGCACGGACCGGGGCAGCGGAGCGGTGCGCCCGCCCACGACGGGAGCGGCGGAGCCCCCGGGCGGCACGGGGTCGGCCGTGGCGGTCACGGGCGACCGTCCGCGGACGCCTGCGCGGGCGTCCCGGCGTCCGCCTCCGGGGCGCTGTCCTCCTGGCCCTTCGCGCCGTACAGCTCCTCGTGGCCTACCGGATCCACGTTGTGCGCCACCGGGCAGCCCTTGGGGAAGGTGCCGATCCGGTTGACGTCGTAGCCCTGCGGGTAGCTGCGGATGTTCGGGGCCTCGTCCGCCCACAGCGGCTCCTCGCGGGGCTTCATCCGGCGCACGACCTTGGCGCGCAGCTTCAGCGCGATGTCGGCGGACCGGCGCCAGGCCCGGCTGGGAGGGTCGTAGCGGAAGGTCTTGATGAGCGATTCGTCCAGGATCGCCATGGAGAACTTCCGGGCCAGTCCTGCCACACGCGGCGGGTAGAAGGTCACCATCAGATCGAGGGTGGCGTCGGAGACCGCGCGGCCGCCTTCGGTGTAGGCGAAGTAATCGCGCTCGTAGGAGTCGAGGAGGTCCCGGAACTGTTCGTAGGTTTCGGGGATGTCCTTGATCCCCATGTACTTGCCGAGTTTGCGGTAGTAGTTGGTGATGGCGCTGATCTCGTGTTCGCTCAGTCTGCGCCAGCCGTATCCGTAGTCGTTGAGCCAGCGCACGGGCATGACCACGAACGTGCTGAGTACGTACCGGTAGTCGTCGTTGCTGATGTCGTAGGAGCGGTGCATCTGGTTCATCCGGCGCAGCGCGTCGCGGCCCTTACCCGGTTCGAACCCGTACCGCATCATGTTGTTGAGGATCAGCGCGGTGTCGTCGTAGCGCTTCTGGGTGCTGCCGGTGAACTCGTTGGTCCTGCCGAGCAGCTCGCCGACGCTGGGTACGGCGTAGGTGCGGTAGAGGGCGATGCCGAGTGCCCGGCCCATGTCCCAGGGGAACTCGTGGGCGTTGAGGATCTGGAGGATCCGTACGCAGTCGGCCTCGGCGTCCAGGCGGGCGATCTCGTCGCGGAAGTCGAAACGCTTCATTCGTGCTTTCCTTCGGGGAAGGGGACGGCGCGGTTCGGGGCGCGCATGGTGGGGGCGGGGGTACACGGTCAGTCCGTGTGCTGTGGGGGGAGCTGGGGGTTACTTCTCCGCGGTCCCGATGCCCGTCGGGGAGTCCGTGGACGGTGCCACCGCCTGGTCGGGCGCGGGCACGCGGGCGCCCGTGGCGGCGACCTCCTGGGTGGCCAGGTCGTGCGGGACGGGGCAGCCCTTGGGGAAGGTGCCGATCCGGTTGACGTCGTAGCCCTGCGGGTAGCTGCGGATGTTGGGGCTCTGCCGGGCCCAGCGCGGCTCCTGGCGTGGCGGCATCAGCCGCACCACCCGGGCCCGCAGCCTCATCGCGGTGTCGCTGATCCTGCGCCAGGCCGCCGAGGGCTCGGGGTAGTCGAAGGCTCGGATGAGCCGGTCATCGAGCAGCGCCTTGGTGAAGGGGCGCACCAGCGGCCGCTGCCAGGCCGGGTAGAAGTCCACCATCAGGCCGAGGGTGGCGTCGGAGACCGCGCGGCCGCCTTCGGTGTAGGCGAAGTAATCGCGCTCGTAGGAGTCGAGGAGGTCCCGGAACTGTTCGTAGGTTTCGGGGATGTCCTTGATCCCCATGTACTTGCCGAGTTTGCGGTAGTAGTTGGTGATGGCGCTGATCTCGTGTTCGCTCAGTCTGCGCCAGCCGTATCCGTAGTCGTTGAGCCAGCGCACGGGCATGACCACGAACGTGCTGAGTACGTACCGGTAGTCGTCGTTGCTGATGTCGTAGGAGCGGTGCATCTGGTTCATCCGGCGCAGCGCGTCGCGGCCGCGTCCGGGACCGAAACCATGCTCCATGATGTCGTTGAGGATCAGCGCGGTGTCGTCGTAGCGGTGCTGCGTGCGCTCGGTGAACTCGTTGGTCCTGCCGAGCAGCTCGCCGATGCTGGGCACGGCGTAGGTGCGGTACAGAGCCAGGCCCAGGGCCTGCTCGATGTCCCAGGGGAACTCATGGCTGCCGAGGACGCGTGTGATCTGCTCACAGTCGTCCTCGGCGTCCAGGGCATGGATCCGGTCGCGCCACTCGAACCGCTTCATGGAGAACTCCAGTCACCTTCGTGCGGGCCCGCCCCGGACGGGTCCAGGGGCTGCGGGTGGGATGCCCGGCGGCGTCCCACGGGGCGTACTTTACCTGGAAGCCCCTTGTGTACAGCGATTCCGTGGCTCAAAGTTCGTCCGGAACCCCGGGCCTTGTCCGAAATGTTCCTTTTTTCGCAATTCCGTGTTCGTGGTCGCGCGGAAAGAGGGGGTCCGGGGCAAAAGCCCCGAACCCCCTCCAGCGCACACGCCTCAGGCGGCCACCTGCTCGGCCACCCGGTTGATCAGCGTCACCAGCACGTCCTTGGACGACTCGCGTTCCCGCACGTCGCACAACGCCACCGGAATCGTCGGATTCAGGCTCAGCGCGTCGCGGACCTCGTCGACCTCGTAGGTGTGGGCACCCTCGAAGCAGTTCACCGCCACCACGAAGGGCACGCCCCTCCGCTCGAAGAAGTCCACCGCCGCGAAGCACGTCTCCAGGCGGCGGGTGTCGGCGATGACCACCGCGCCCAGAGCGCCCTCCGACAGCTCCTCCCACATGAACCAGAACCGCTCCTGCCCGGGCGTGCCGAACAGGTACAGCACCAGGCCGGAGTTGATGGTGATACGGCCGAAGTCCAGCGCCACGGTGGTGGTCGTCTTGGCCTCCACCCCGGACAGGTCGTCGACCCCGTAGCTGGCCTCGGTCATCACCTCCTCGGTGCTCAACGGAGCGATCTCGCTGACCGATCCGACCAGTGTGGTCTTACCGGCTCCGAAACCCCCGGCCACCAGAATCTTCAGCGCCGCCGGGACGGGCGCCTGTGTGTCGTCAGAGTCGTTGGATGCCATCGAGAACCGCCTGGAGTACGTCCCGGCTCACCGGGCTCTTCGCTGTGTAGGGGGCGCGGGCCAACGCGAGGCCGCGGTTGAGGAGGTCGCTCAGCAGGACCTTGACCACGGCCACCGGGATGTCCAGGTGCGCGGACACCTCGGCGACCGACTGGGGGCGGCGGCACAGCTCCAGGATGCGGAGCTGCTCCGGCTCCAGCGCCATCTCGTCGACCTCGGCCCGCTTGGCCGCGATCACCACGCTGATCATGTCCAGCTGGACGGTGTCCGCGTGGTCGCGGCCCTGCGCGATCACGTACGGGCGTACGAGCGGTCCGGCGTCCTGCGCTCCGGACGCGCCCTCGTCGTATCCGCCGACCGCGTCGCGCTGCGGCAGGCCGTGCGGTATCCCGTCGGGTGGCAACTCGTTGTGCGCTTGCATACCGTCCCCTAACGCGTGGCTTCCCCGGAGTCGCCCTCATGCCTGGGCGCGGCGTTCAGATAACGGCCCACCTGCTCGACCAGGACGTTCATCTCGTAGGCGATGAGACCGACATCGGAGCTTTCCTCGGCCAGCACCGCCAGGCACGCGCCCCGACCGGCACCGGTGACGAACAGGTACGCGCTCTCCATCTCCACCACGGTCTGGAGGACCTCGCCGCCGCCGAAGTGGCGCCCGGTGCCCCGGGCCAGGCTCTGGAACGCGGACGCCACCGCGGACAGGTGCTCGGCGTCCTCCTTGCCCAGCTCCTGGGAGCGTCCGATCAGGAGGCCGTCGGCGGACAGCACGATCGCGTGCCGTGAGCCCACCGCGCGGTCGAGCAGTTCGTCCAGCAGCCAGTCGATGTCCTTCTTGCCCGCGCCGTTTCCACTGTCACGCTGGGCGCTTTCGGGAGTACTCGTCACGGTTACGCGTCCTTGTCGGTGTCGTTGGTCTGCTGCTTGCCTTCGCGCCGTCCGCGGTCGGTCCCCTTCTGGAACGCGGACATGTTCTGGCGTAGGCGCGCCAGCCGCTCCTTGCTGTCCGGGGCCGGACCCGATCCGGACGCGCCACCCGCCGCGGGTCCGCTCTGGGTGTCGGCCCCGGGGTCTGTCGCCAGCTGCGGCGCCAGGCTCTCCTGGGGGCGTCGCTTGGGCAGCGGCGGGCGTCCCCCGCCGGCCTGGACCGTGGCGGGCGGCTCGGTGCCGGAGCCGGCAACAGGGCTGGGAACGGCGCTGATGGTCGGGGTACGGGTGGGGAGAGGGGGCCGGTCGGTGTCCTCGGAACCGGACGCCGGGGAGGCAGGACCACGGTCCGTGTCCAGGAGGTCGTCGCCACCGTCGGCCCTGGAGCCCTCGGGACCAGGCGTTGGGCGTTCTTCGACCTCCTTCTCGGTCACGGTGTTCTCGTCCGGTGCGGACACCGGGGTCAGTACGGGCCTGCTGCCGCCCGCGGGCTTCGGCCCGTCGGGTGAGCGGTCGAGGATCTCGCGCACCTCCCACACGTCCTCGCCGCCGTCCTCGGAGGAGAGGAGCGAGGCGCGGTCGCCGGAGATCAGCTCGTGCGGCAGCAGGACGATCGCTTGCACGCCCCCGTACGGCGACGAGCGCAGGTGCACACGGATGCCGTGGCGGTGAGCCAGGTGCGAGACCACGAACAGGCCGAGGCGCATCTTCTCGTTGAGGCGCATCACGTCGAACTTGGGCGGGCTGGCCAGCAGCTCGTTCGCCGAGGCTAGTTCGCCCTCGGTCATGCCCAGGCCGCGGTCCTCGATCTCGATCGTCACGCCGTTGGGGACGTCATCGCTGCTCAGGCGCACCTGTGTGTGCGGCGGAGAGAACATCGCGGCGTTGTCGACCAGTTCGGCGACCAGGTGGATGACGTCGGCGACGGCCGGACCGTTGAGGTGGACGCGGGCGATCCGCTCACGCTTGACCCGGGTGTAGTCGCCGGACTCGGAGATGGCGCCGCGAAGCACGTCGATCAGCGGCATCGGGCGGTGCCAGGTGCGGCCCGGCGCCTCGCCGCCGAGGATGAGCAGGTTCTCGGCGTTGCGGCGCGAGCGGGTGGCCAGGTGGTCGAGCTTGAACAGCTGGGCCAGCTGTTCGGGGTTCTCCTGCTCGCGCTCCATCCGGTCCAGCAGGCGCAGCTGGCGGTGGACCAGCGTCTGGCTGCGGTGCGCGATGTTGAGGAACACGCGGTTGACGCCCTGGCGCAGCTCGGTCTGCTGCACAGCCTCCTGGACGGCGGAGCGCTGGGCGGTGTTGAACGCCCTGGCGACGTCGCCGATCTCGTCCTGGTCGGCGGCCAGGTTCGGCAGGGCGGTCTCGGTGTCCACGCGCTCGCCCTCGTGCAGGCGGCGCATGATTTCGGGCAGGCGCTGGTCGGCCAGGTCGTTGGAGTCGTCGCGCAGGCGCAGCAGGCGCTCGGTGAGTACGCGCGAGGAGCGGCGCGCCAGCAGGAACGCGACCAGGATGACGGCGGCGACGCCGAGACTGCCGGCGACGGCGACCAGTACGGCCTGGTTGGCGCCCTCACGGGTCAACCCGGCCGAGTGCAGGGCCTCGTCGGCGCCGATGGCGGTGAGTTCGGCGAGCACGTGGTCGTAGGCCTCGGACCACTCCGCGGAGTCCACCGGCATGGACCGGTCCTCGACCTCGCTGGGAATCCGGGTGACCGGGTCGATGACCGTCTCAGTAGTGATCTGCCGGTCGATGATCTCCTGCTGCATCTCCTGTAGCCGCTGGTACTCGGGGCTTGCGAGCAGCGCTTCGTAGCGCTCTTCCTGGCCCTCGCCCCCCAGGTAGTGGGCGTTGGCCTCGAGGAGGCTCTCGTAGGAGCCGACCAGCTCGGTGAACTGGCGCTGGTCCTCCAGGTTCAGCTCGTCGTTGGCGAAGGCCCGGGCGATCTGGGCGTCGGTCTGCGCGAACAGGTCCACGGTGCGGAACATGTAGGTCGCGGTGAAGCCCGGGCTGACCGAGGCCCCGGTGTTGCCCTCGCGGGCCTGGCTGTCGAAGCTGTCGGCGCCGTGCAGGACCAGTTCGTTGTAGTAGTCGAGGATGTCGTCCCGGGACGCCTCGCCCGCGTCGACCGACTCGCGCAGCTCGTCGAGATCGCCGTACTGCATGTGCAGCATCTCGATGTGGCGGCCGCTCTCCTCGGGGGCGAGGTCGGCGAAGCCGATCAGCTCGTCGACGACCACACCCATGGAGCCGTCGGTGCGCTCGCGCGCGTCGGCCAGCTCCTCCTCGAGTCCGGTGTCCTCGGGGTGCTCGATGTAGGCGATCGTGTGCGACCGCTCCTGCATCACGTCCACGAGGCCGATGGCCGCGGGGGTGACCAGGTCGTTCGTGGCTTTGGAACGTATCAGCTGTATGACCGCGTCACCGGTGAGGGCGAAGGTGAGGATCAGCCAGAGCACCACCAGGGCGGTGGTGGGGATCATGACCATTGCGCGGATACGGGCGGTGATGGTCCGCCCGCGTCGTTTGGGTACTGCCTGCACGGTTCTCCTGTCGATCCGCGTCTGAAGTCTTGTCGGGGGTGCGGTACGGGGCCGCGGTCGCCGGGTGCCGGGGCCCGGCACCTCTCGGCCCGCATGCGCGGCCTCCCGTCCCGTGGGGCGGCGTCCGTCGGGGTTCTCGACGCGGGACGTACCGCAGGGTAACCACAAACACGGCATTTCGGCGTGGGGATCGTATCTCGCCGATGAAACGCTGAAATATCCGGGTGGTGGAGGCAGTCTGCCACGAAGGGCGAGAATGTCCACTTGTTAGGTGGATGGTAGGGGTGTTCTCTTCTGTTAACCATTGCGACAATAGGGTAAAGGTCACATATGGCGAAGCGGGGGGAGTCGTCCCACTCTGCGCGACCGCTGCCGTCGGGTCCGCTCAGGCGCGTGACCGGGGAGAGGGGCATCGGCGTTCGGCCCGCACACCGCCGTGGAGCGTACTGGCGTTTCCGCCCGGGACCGAACGCGGCGATCCTGCCGTGGGACGGGGGAGCGCATCGGGCCAGCCGATCGCCGGCCGGCCCGTCAGTACCACTCCAGGTAGCCCAGGAACGATCCCGTAAGCATCAGGACCGCGCCCAGCCCTCCGAACAGCCCGCGCACCCAGTGCGACAGCCACGGCGCGGATACGATCCGGGCCAGCGCGGGCCGGTCGGGATCGTAGGCGACGGTCACGATCTCTCCGGCGCGGGAGGCGGTCCACCCGGTGTTCTCGTGCTCGGCGTGCACCTCCTCGCCGTCCTCGGTACGGAACTGCACGATCATGCGCGAGGCCGTGGAGGTCTCGTTGTAGCCGATCACCCGGGCCTTGGCGCGCATCCCGCGACGGACCAGCCGCAGTTCGAGGCGGGTGTCGCGTGCCACCACCAAGAGGATGACCACCCCGGTGACCAGGGGTAGCAGGGGGTAGAGATTGACCATCGCGGGGGCGTCCTCTCAGACGTTCTCGAGTTCTGATTCAGTACGGGGACGCCGGGGGACGGACCAGGCCGTCGGCCATGAGGGCCAGCGCTGCGTGGATCTCCTCGACCGGACGCTCGGGCTGGAGCGTGCGCCAGTCCAGGGCCACCGTCACCACCATGCCGAACAACGCCGATCCCGCAAGACCCGTGTCCATGCCCGGCCGCAGCATGCCGTCCTCGGCCAGTTCGTCCAACAGGCCGCTGATGACCCCGATCGCCTCGGTACGGATCTGGCGGACCGTGGCGTACCAGGCCCGGTTGGTGCGCCAGGCCTCGGCCATGAGCAGCCGGGCCAGGGACTCGTGCTCGCCGATGAACACCACCCCGGCGCGCAGCACGGCCGCGAGCGCCTCGCGGGGCGGGGCGCCGGCCTCCGGGGCGGGGACCGCATCCTTCAGCGTGTCGGCCAACCGGGCCACACCCCACTCCATCAGGGCCGCGTACAGCTCACCCTTACCACCGAAGTTGTAGTAGACGGTGCCCTTGGCGACCCCCGCGCGCTCGGCGATCTCGTCGACGGTCGTGGCGCCGTACCCCTGTTCGGAGATCAGCGTGACCGCCGCCTCGAACAGGCGGCGCCGGGTGGTCTCTCGTCGACCGCTCACCGGCTGGTCGGGGGTGTTGGCGCTCATCCGCCCCATTCTGCCCGGATCCGGGCCGGTGCGCCATGTCCGGACGCCCCGTCGTCCGTCCTCACAGCGCCAGCGCCGGGTGGAGCGCGCCCATCGTCCACACGCGCTTGCGCTCCACGGTCCACCAGGTGAGCACCAGCGGTACCAACAGCCACAGGGACATGACGCCAAACGCCGACCACACCAGAGCCATGTCACCGCCGCCGATCAGCTGGCGCAGCGCGCCCACGGCCCAGTGCAGCGGCAGGAAGGGGCCGATGGTCTGGAAGAACGCCGGACTGGTCTCGATGGGGTACGTGCCGCCGGCCGAGGTCAGCTGGAGCACCAGCAGCGCCAGCGCGACCACGCGGCCCGCCGCGCCGAACCGCACGTTCAGGTACTGCACGGTCGCGGCGAAGGCGGCGGCGGTCAGCGCCAGGAACGCGATCAGCAGCGGCCAGTTCCATACCTCCAGGCCCAGCAGCAGGTGCAGGGCGGCCATCATGACCAGTACCTGGCCCACGCCGAGCAGCAGCGGGACTATCCGGCCGGCGAGCGCGACCCGCCAGGAGGGGGCGGAGGAGGCCAGGGCGCGCGAGGACAGCGGCGGCAGCACCATGAACACCACCATGGTGCCCACCCACAGCGACAGCGGCACGAAGAAGGGCGCGAACCCGGTCCCGTAGTCGGGTGCCTCGTTGGAGACCGCGCTGTCCAGCCGGACGGGCTGGCTCATCGTCTCCGAGGCGTCGGCGCGTCCCTGGTCGGAGTAGGAGGGGACCTGTTCCACGCCCTCACCGAGTCCCTCGGCGAGTTCGTCGGAACCCGTCGCCAGCTCACCCAGCCCCTCGTTCAGGTCACCGGCGCCGCCGCTGAGCTCCGCCAGCCCTCCGTCGAGTTCACCGGCGCCCTCGGTCGCGTCCTCCAGACCGTCGCGCAGCTGCGCCGAGCCCGCGGCGAGATCGGCCAGGCCCTCGTCGAGTTCGTCGACCTTGTCGCGGGCGTCCTCGGCCTTGTCCACCATGTCGGGCAGGTCCTCCGAGAGCGCTGCCGCCTCCTCGCTCAGCGCGGCGGCGTCCTCGGCGACCGACCCGATGCCGTCCCGGTTGTCCTCGACGAACCCCGCCATCGACAGAGCGGTGTCCATGGACCCCTGTAGGTCGCTCAGCAGCGTGTGCAGCCGGGGATCCTCCGTCTCCAGGTCCGGGCGCTCCTCCAGGTGGGTCGCCAACCGCTCGTCCACCTCGACGAGCGTGTCGGTGTCGGCCTCCGGCAGTTCCGTCAGGGCGGTGGACAGGTCCCCGGTGGCCTCGGCGGCGGACTCGGCGTGCTCCTGCATGGTGGGGACGTCCTCCTCCAGCTGGGGGAGCCACTCGTCGGCCAGCTCGTCGAGCTCCTCCACCTGCTCCGAGACCTCCTCGGACGCGCTGTCGGCACCGCTGGCCAACTCCTGCGACCCGGTGTACAGCTCGTCCAGGCCTCCGCTCAGTTCCCCGGCGCCCGTGTGCGCCTCGCCGATGCCGGAGGAGAGCTCCCCGGACCCCTCCTCGGCGTCGTCGGCGCCGCCGGAGAGTTCGTCGGCGCCCTCCGCGGCCTCCTCGGTGCGGTCGTGGATCTCGTTGAACCCCAAGAAGATCTCGTCCAGGTAGCCGCTGACCGCCGACGCCGCTGCGGCGTCGCGGACCTCCCTGAACGCGCTCCCGGCCAGCTGGCGGACGACGAAGCTGTTGGAGTCGTTGTAGTGCGCCTCCAGGGTCGCCGGTGCCGGGGACTCCCGGTCGCGGGAGGGTGAGGTCAGGTCGGCGCTGAAACCAGGGGGGATGGTGAGGGAGACGTAGTAGGTGCCGTCACCGACGCCGCGTGCGGCCTCCTCGGCGTCCACCAGGTGCCAGTCGAGGTCGCCGCCCTCCAGGAGGGTGTCGGTGAGTTCCTCCCCGGCGCCGACCTCCTGGCCGTCCACCTCCACCGGCTGGTCCTCGTTGACCAGGGCCACCGGCAGGTGCTCCATCCTGCCGAACGGGTCCCAGAACGACCACAGGTACATGCCGGAGTAGAGCAGTGGGACGAGCAGGAGCGCGGCCAGCGCCGCGGTGGGCAGCGGTGAGCGCAGGAAGGATCGCGCGGTCAGCAGCCCGGCCCGGGACACCGCGAGCGCTCTGGTCGGGAGAAGGCGCCTACGCCTGGTCATGGTGGCCACCCGCCTTCCCGGGGAGGGCCGGCCGGGTCCGGTCGGGGCGCTGCTCCTGGGGGGCCTGGGGCAGGGGGATCGGCCCCCGGTCGTCCGGCCCGGCGACCTCCTCCAACGCGTCGGCGTCGGCGCAGGCCGCGATCACCGTCAGCCCCTCCTCGGACAGCCGTTTGAGGGTGCGCCACATGGCGGCCTGGTGGTCGGTGCCCAGTCCGCCGTCGACGTCGTCGACGGCCAGTAGCCGGGGCTCGGCCAGCAGGGCCAGGGCCACCCCGAAGCGGCGCCGTTCGAGCATCGACAGGTCCCTGACCATCGTTCTCCGGTCGAGTTCGCCCAGGTCGGCGGCGTCCATGGCCTCGTCGGCGAGCCCACGTGAGGCGGGACCCGCGCGCAGCAGCAGCCCTTCGGAGAGGTGTTCGCGGACCCGGAGCCGCTCGTCCTGGTCGTTGACACCGTCCATCAGCCCGAGTGAGCTGATCCGGCGGACACCGCGGGCTCGCCGGGGCAGGGAGTGGCCGTCCACGTACAGGGTCCCCGCCGAGGGGCGCATCCGTCCGGTCAGGGTCAGCAGCAGGGCGCTGCGGCCGCCGCCGGAGTCGGCCTGGAAGGCGGTGAGCGTGCCCGGTCCGGCGGTGAACCCCACCTCCGTGTAGACGGGGCCCTCCCGGGTGGCGAGGGTGAGGCCCTCAGCCTGGACACGAGCTCCGGTGGCTCGGCGCATCCCTGGTCTCCTCTACTTTTTGAACTGACCAGTCAGTGCAAAACTGCGGACGCCACGGTACTGCTCCGAGCCGGTTGCTCCGGGAGCCGAATCCTGTGGGGTGGGCCACAGCGCGGCGTCCCGGTGCGGGGATGAGGTTGGATGGAGGCAGTGGACCACCGGACGAAGGGGAGGATCAGGGTGTCGGAGATCTCCGAACGGGTCGCACGGGTCCTGGACGACCCCGAGAACTGGCCCAGCGACCCGAAGGAGGCCGTCGCGCTCCAACGGCGCATGGCCGACCAGGCGCGTGAGGAACCGCTGGACGTGGACGCGGTGCGGTTGGTGGCCGGTCTGGACGTCAGCTACGCCAAGGACGACACGGCGCTCTCGGCGGCGGCCGTGGTGATGGACGTCCGGACGCTGGAGGTGGTCGAGTCCGTGGCCATCTCCTCCGAGCCGTCGTTCCCCTACATCTCGGGGCTGTTCGGGTTCCGTGAGTCCCCGCCGGTCCTGGAGGCGTTGGGCCAGCTCAAGGTGACCCCGGACGTGTACCTGTGTGACGGTTTCGGCCTGGCGCACCCGCGTCGCTTCGGGGTCGCCTCCCACCTGGGGGTCCTACTGGACCTGCCGGTGGTGGGATCGGCCAAGTCGGTGCTCTACGGCAAACACAGCGTGCCCGGGAACGAGCGGGGATCATGGACGCCCATGGTCGCCGGGCGCTCGGAGGTGGTCGCCGACTCCTTCGCGCTGGCCGAGCGGGGCGGTGAGGTCATCGGGCGCGTGCTGCGCACCCGCGTGGGCGTCAAACCCGTCTATGTGTCCGTCGGCCACCGCGTGGACCTGGAGGGCTCGGCCGAGCTCGTACTGAGGATGTCGCCCAAGTACCGGGTGCCCGAGCCGGTACGGCACGCCGACAAGCTGTGCGGCGAGCACCGCAAGGCGGTACTCGCCGCGAAGGAGGGCCATTAGGTCGTGTTTTTTGCATCATTTCGGGCTCGCGTCCACCGGGCTGCCTCTCGCTACGCCTCTGCGCTCGTGAAGCACGACCAGGCTGAACTTCGCACATCGTCTTGCGAGAGATGGCCCGGACGGCCGCTCACTGACCTGAAAGCCTTCTAAAAAACACTCCCCAGCCCCGACGCGAGCTTGCGAGCGCGTAAAGAGAACGGTCCCTACCAGCTGGTGGGGACCGGGCGCCCCTCGTTGTAGCCGGCGGCGCTCTGCACGCCCACCACGGCGCGCTCGCGGAACTCCGCCAGCGAGGTGGCGCCCGCGTAGGTCATCGAGCTGCGCACACCGGCGACGATCTGGTCGATCAGGTCCTCCACGCCGGGCCGCTCCGGGTCCAGGTACATGCGGCCAGTGGAGATGCCCTCCTCGAACAGGGCCTTTCGGGCCCGCTCGAAGGGGGAGTCCTCGGCCGTACGCAGCCGGACCGCGCGGGCTGACGCCATGCCGAAGCTCTCCTTGTACTGTCCGCCCTCGGCGTCGCGCATGACGTCGCCCGGCGACTCGTAGGTGCCCGCGAACCACGAGCCCACCATCACGTTGGACGCGCCCGCCGCCAGGGCCAGGGCCACGTCGCGCGGATGGCGCACGCCACCGTCCGCCCACACGTGCTTACCCAGCTCGTGTGCGGCCTCGGCGCACTCCAGCACGGCGGAGAACTGCGGGCGGCCCACAGCGGTCATCATGCGGGTCGTGCACATCGCGCCCGGGCCGACGCCGACCTTGACGATGTCGGCGCCCGCCTCGATCAGGTCGCGGGTGCCCTGCGCGGTGACGATGTTGCCCGCCACGATCGGCACCTTCGGCGCCAGCGAGCGCACCTTGGAGACCGCGGTGAGCATCTTCTCCTGGTGACCGTGTGCGGTGTCGATCACCAGTGTGTCCACACCGGCGGCCAGCAGCTCGGCGGCCTTGCCCACCACGTCGCCGTTGATGCCGACGGCGGCGGCCACGCGCAGGTTGTGGTCGGCGTCCACGGCGGGCGTGTACAGAGTGGAGCGCAGCGCGCCCGTGCGGGTGAGTACGCCCACCAGGGCGCCGTCCCCGTCCACGACCGGTGCCAGCCGGTGCCGGAAGTCGTGCAGCCTCCCGAACGCCTCGCGCGGCTTGGTGTCCGCCTGGATGGTCAGCAGCTCGGTGGACATCACGTCGCGCAGCTGTGCGAAGCGGTCGACGCCGACGCAGTCGGCCTCGGTGACCACACCGACGGGGCAGCGGCCCCCGTCGACCACGATCACGGCGTTGTGCGCACGCTTGGGCAGCAGGTTGAGCGCTTCGCCGACGGTGCTGGTGGGGTTGAGTGTGATGGCGGTGTCGTGGACCAGGTGCCGCTGCTTGGTCCAGGCGACGACGTCGGAGACCACCTCAATGGGGATGTCCTGCGGGATGACCGCGATTCCGCCGCGCCTGGCGACGGTCTCGGCCATCCTGCGTCCGGCGACCGCCGTCATGTTCGCCACCACCAGCGGGATGGTGGTGCCGGTGCCGTCCGACGACGACAGGTCCACACTGAGCCGGGAGCCCACGGCGCTGCGGCCCGGAACCATGAACACGTCGCTGTAGGTCAGGTCCTGCTGGGGTGCCTGGTCGTTCAGAAAACGCAATGCCTCATACCTCGGTCGAGACCGAAGGGGGTGGACCATCCGCTTCTACCGCGCGACCGCCTGTTGATCCCCCTCTTACCAGTCAAGTATGCCGTCACTGATTAGGTTGAGCGACCTCCGATCTGGCATGATGACTCGATCCCCGCCTATTCGGCCCCTTCCCGTGCCCTCGGTCGGTGCCTGTGCGCGACCGGACGGCGGCACGCGGGAACGGCACTCCTGGAGAACCCGAATGTCGCGTTTCACGTTCGCGCAAGTCAAGGAAGAGACCTACAAGGCGAAGGATGCCTGGTGGACGGTCTTCCTGGTGGACCCCCTGGCCGGACGCCTGGTCGCCTGGACGGCGAACCGCACAAGCATCACCCCCAACCAGCTGACGCTGGGAGCCGGGATCCTCGGTCTGTTCTCCGCGCTGTGCTTCGCCGCACCGGCCCTCGTCACGGGCAGCGGCTGGCCCTGGCTCCTGCTGGGCGCCCTGTTGTTCCACCTCAGCTTCGTGCTGGACTGCATGGACGGCAAGATCGCCCGGCTGAAGGGCACCGGTTCGGTCTTCGGCACCTGGGTCGACTTCGTCTTCGACCGCATCCGGTTCTTCGGCTGCGTGATGGCCCTGCTGATCGGCCAGTGGGCGGTCACCGGGAACGCGGCCTACCTGATCGTGGCGCCGGTCGTGGTCTTCTTCGACCTGCTGCGCTACCTCAACGGCTCACAGGTGGCCAAGACCCGTAGGAGCATGCACCAGACCCTCGCCGAGCTGACCGGTGACACCGACCAGTTGGGGGCCGCCGGCCAGGGCGACGCCGATCTCGAGGACGACGAGACGGCGGATGCCCCCGCCCGCCCGGACGCCCCGGTGCCGACCGGCTTCTACCCGCGTGTGCGTGACATGCTTCTGCGGCACCGGGTGCGCCCCCACCTGTTCAGCGGCATCGAGTTCGAGATGTTCCTGTGCGTGGTGGCGCCGGTGACCGTGCTGGTCGCCCTCTTCACGCCGCTGAACAGCCTGATCATCCCGGTCGCCGTGTTCTCCGTCCTGGCGCTGGCCTTCTTCGAGTTCGTCCTGGTGCTGCGGCTGTGGAAGGAGACGCGCCGTTTCGAGACGCGTCGCCGCGGGCTGCTCGCCTCCGGGGCCGGGACGGAGACCGCCTCCGGATCCGCCACGGGCGCCGGTGGCGCCGATTCCGGCACGGTGGTCAACAGCGGAAGCTGATCTCCCTGGTCCCTCCCGTTTCCGAGGCGGGGCAGGGTACGCAAGGGCGGGGGCGGTGCGTGTCGGCGCACCGCCCCCGTCGTTTCCGCGTGACCCGGCTCGTGGAAGGGGGGAACGGAGTCAGGCCCCGGCTCTCTTCTTCCGGTCGTCCCCGGAGCCCCCGTCGGCCCCGCCGTGCTTCCGGGCGCTGTCCCCGGAGTGCACCGCGGCGTCCTCGCGCAGGAACCAGGTCAGCTGCGGTTCCACCGCCCAGCGCATACTCCGGCGCACCCACGGGGTGCACAGCAGGAGTGTCAGTCCCAGGCCGAAGGCGACCATGGTCACCATCCCCGGTGCCCCGGACATGAGGCCGTACCAGGAGGATGCCTGGAGGATGACGATGACCACCGAGTGGCCCAGGTACACGTACAAGGTGTAGGCGCCCAACGGCGTGAACCACATGCGCTGCTTCGGAATCAGCGCGAGTACGGCGACGGTCATCACCAGCGCGAGGCCCATGAAGGCCATCCGCAGGCCCAGACTGGGCAGGAGCGGGTCGATGTCCCGGTCGGTGAGGCTGCTCGCCCAGAAGAGCCAGTCGCTGCTCAGGCGGTCGGAGATGGGCACGGCCAGTACCGCCGTCGTCCCCAGCACCAGTACGGACGCGATCCGCACCCACAGCCTGTCCAGGTGGTCGAAGTGCTCGCGGCGCAGGCTGAGGCCCAGGACGAAGAACGGAAGGAAGCTGAGGACACGCCCCAGCGAGAGCGTCCCGCCGAGGTCGGTCGTGGCGGCGAACATCGAGACGGCCACCGCTATGAGCACGGGCCAGCGCAGCCGCTTCCAGATCGGCACGCTCAGGCGCCACAGGAAGAGGGCGACCAGGAACCACAGGGCGTAGGTCGGCTGGAGCACCGACAGGGAGTCGGGAAGCCCGCCGCGCGTGAAGAAGTGGATGGTCTGGTGGATCGTCCAGAAGGTCAGATAGGGCACGGCCAACGTCAGGACCAGCTTCTCCACGCGCTTCGACGAGGCGTCGAAGGACCGCGAGAGGTAGCCGCTGATCAGGATGAACGCGGGCATGTGGAAGAAGTAGATCCAGTAGTACAGGGCACTGGCGGGCCCGTAGTCGTGCAGTGGTCCGATCGCGTGGCCGATGACGACCAGCGCGATCAGAACGAACTTGGCGTTGTCCAGGCGGGAGTCACGGCCGGGGACCGGGGCCGTCGTATCTGTCTTCTCGTCCGTGGCCGGGGTTGTCGCGCCTCGTCCCGGCTCCGGATTTCGGTCTGTCGGACTGGTCATGGATGAGGACACGGGTGGACTCCGAGATCACTCTGATACTGAGGGTGTGTGCGTGCTCTCGTGGCCGTGTGTACAGGCCAGGGAGTACGCAGGGACGGTGCCGCGTGGCGCGCGAGGGGGACACCGTAGGGTCGGACGAACGGACATGTGCTGCGTTACCTTACTGTGATGTAGCAAGGGATGCCAGCAGTTCTCCCGTATTCGGTGGAAAACCGCCGGAGTTCTTCCTCACCCAGATGTGGGATCGAGGTGCCTGAGGCGCGTGTGATGTGAGCAACTCGACGGGGGGTGGCTTTCCGTGTGCAGACCCTAACCCATACGTCACACCGCGGCGCACCGTGGGTGAACGTGCCAGTGTGTGCCCGTGACAGGCGCGCCGATAGGCTGTGCCGTCAGACGGGTGCCCGCTGGGCAGCTCCGACCCAGTTGAGATACGGAAGAAGGCGGTGAAAGCCGTGCCGCACGCGGTGGACCCCAACCGTGCCGCCCAGCACGGGAACGTGGTCATGCGACTCCTGGACGAGCTCTTCCCGCTCGTGGAGGGGTTCTACGTCGATCTGCACAAGAACCCCGAGCTCTCCCATGCTGAACACCGCACCGCCAGCGGTGTGGCCGAATGGCTCACCCGGACCGGCTACGAGGTCCACAAGGGTGTGGGCGGGGCCGGGGTCGTCGGCATCCTGCGCAACGGCCCCGGACCCACGGTGATGCTGCGCGCCGACATGGACGCGCTCCCCCTGGAGGAGAAGACCGGGCTGCCCTACGCCAGCACCACTCGTGCCGTCGACGACGGCGTCGAGGTTCCCGTCATGCACGCCTGCGGGCACGACGCCCACACCGCCTGCCTGGTGGGCGCGGCCGACCTGCTCTCGGAGACCCGCGACGAGTGGTCCGGGACCGTGATGGTCGTCGCCCAGCCGGGAGAGGAGACCCTCGACGGCGCGCAGACCATGCTGGAGGACGGGCTGTTCGACCGGTTCGGCCGCCCCGACGTCGTCCTCGGCCAGCACCTGGGGCCGCAGCCCGCCGGGCTGATCTCCCACCGCGCCGGGGTCATCCTGGGCGCCTCCAGCTCCTACCGGGTGCGCGTGTACGGGGAGGGCGGCCACGCCTCCCAGCCGAACACGACCGTGGACCCGGTGCTCATCGCCGCGAGCATCGTCACCCGTCTACAGGGCGTGGTCTCCCGCGAGGTCAGCCCGAGTGAGATGGCGGTACTCACCGTCGGCAGGATCCAGGCCGGGACGAAGGCCAACATCATCCCCGACGAGGCGTACCTGGAGATCAACACCCGGACCCTGAACGACAACGTCGCCGCGCAGCTGGAGTCCGCCATCGAGCGGATCGTGCGCGCCGAGGCCGCCGCGTCCGGGGCCACCCGCGAGCCTGACATCGAGCGCTTCCAGGGTGCCGGGGCCACCCTCAACGACGCGCAGAGCACCGCCGACGTGGCCGCCGCGCACCACGCCTACTTCGGCGACGACTACGTCATCCACCTGCCGGACCCCTCCCCGGCGACCGAGGACTTCGGCTACTTCGGCCTGCCCGACGACCCACAGCCCATCCCTTACGTGCTCTGGTTCGTCGGCGCCACCCCGCACGACGTGTGGGAGGCCGCCCCCGGCGACACCCCGTACGAGAAGATGGGCAACGTCCCCAGCAACCACTCGCCGTTCTTCGCGCCCGCCCGCGAGCCCACCCTGCGCGCCGGACTCGCCGCGATCACCGTCGCCGCGCTGTCCTACCTGGGCAAAGACCGCCAGCCGGGCGGCGCTTCCGCGGCGCCCGCGGGCGAGGCGTTCCCGGGGCCGCCGCCCGAGGAGCCCGCGGACACGTACGCGACCATGAGCGGTCCGGCCGAGCCGCCGAGCGGCGCCCCGATCGACGCGCCCGCGCCACAGGGGGAGCCGCTCTCCGACCCGCTTTCGGATCCCCTCTCCGACCCGCTCGGCCCGCCGCCGTCCGGCTCCCCGGTCTCCGGCCCGTCCGATTCCAACGACGCCTACGACAGCGCCTACCTCGCCTCCTCCTGGCCCGACCCCGAGACGGACCGGTCCAAGACCACCCACGACGCCGACATGGAGTCGGTGATGGAGGGCCAGGACGAGGAGCTCCGCGAGGAGTGGCGCAGCGAGAAGGTCGAGGAGTCCACGCTGTCCGCGGACATGGCCGCGCTGCTGGACGAGGACGACTTCCCGCAGGGGCTGCGCCCGCCGCAGGGCCCGCCGTCCGGTCCGGCCTACGGCGGTCCGCCGCCGCGGGGCAGCGCCCACGACGCGCCGCCCCCCGGGCCCGACGACGACCATCCCGACACCGACTACCGTCTCTGACCGCGGATGGGGGTCGTCCCATGGCGGTGGGGTGACCGCCGTCTGCGCAGGTCGTTGCGCCATCCCAGGGAGATCCCCCTCCTCGCCGCGTGCGTGGGGGTGACCCTGTTCGCCGTGGTGGGCGCGCTCAGCCGCGCCTACTCCGGTGACCCGAACGAGCCGCTGCTACTGCTCAGCATCCCCGCGCTCGTGTACTTCGTGCGCGGGCAGCTGTACGCGCGCCAGCGCGTCAACGGGGTGCGTATCACCGAGGGGCAGTTTCCGGAGGCGCACCGGATGGTGGCCGAGGCCGCCGCCGCGTTCAACATGCGGCACGTGCCCGAGGCCTACATCGTGCTGGGCAACGGTGTGATCAACGCGTTCGCCTCGGGGCACGGGTTCCGCCGCTACGTGGCCGTCAACAGTGACCTGTTCGAGGTGGGCGGGCGCCTGGCCGACCCCGACGCGCTGCGGTTCGTGATCGGCCACGAGGTCGGGCACATCGCCGCCGGGCACACGTCGTTCTGGCGGCAGTTCGGTGTCTCGGTGGCGAACGTGATCCCCGGTGTGGGCACCACCCTGGGCCGCGCGCAGGAGTACACGGCCGACAACCACGCCTACGCGTTCTGCCCCGAGGGCGTGCAAGGGCTCAGGGTGCTGGCGGCGGGCAAGTACCTCTACCGGTCCGTGGACTTCGACGACATCGCCGCGCGCGCCCACACCGACACCGGTTTCTTCGTGATGCTGGTCAACCTCCTGTCCAGCCACCCGGTGAACACCTTCCGTTTCGCGGCCCTCGCCGACCGCAGCGGGCCGGGCCGGATCTTCTAGCCGCCGCCGGCCCGCGCCGTCCGGAACCCGTCTGCCGGATCAGTGCGCCCGGCTCGGTTCGGGCAGCCTGGCGGCGACCTGGTGCGGCAGCGGTTCGTGGCACAGATAGTGGCGGGCGAGCACCCCCGTGCCGTGCGAGACCGACCGCAGCTCCACCGCGTACCGGGTGATCTCCAGCTCCGGCACCTCCGCACGCACCACCGCTCGTCCACCGCTGGCCGTCTCGGTCCCCACCACCCGGCCGCGCCGGGCCGACAGATCGCTCATCACCGCGCCCAGGTAGGCGTCGTCCACCTCCACGGACACCTCGTCCACCGGTTCCAACATCGTCAGCCTCCCGGCCGACGCCGCGTCCCTCAGCGCCAGGCGGCCCGCCTTCTGGAAGGCCATGTCGGAGGAGTCCACCGAGTGCGCCTTGCCGTCGTAGAGCCTCACCCGGATGTCCACCAGCGGATATCCCGAGTCCATGCCGTCCGCCATCTGGGCGCGAACGCCCTTCTCCACCGAAGGGATGAACTGGCGGGGCACGACCCCGCCCACGATCTCGTCGACGAACTCCAGGCCCGCGCCCGACTCCAGCGGCTCCACCTGGATCCGGCAGACGCCGAACTCGCCGTGTCCGCCGCTCTGCTTGACGTTGCGCCCCATGCCCTGTGCCGGGACCGCGAAGGTCTCACGCAGCGGCACCCGCACCTCGCCGGTCCCCACCCGCACCCCGCCGCGGTGCTCCAACCGGTCGAGCGCGGCGTCCAGGTGCGCCTCACCCAGGCTCCACAGCACCATCTGGCGGGTCTCCGGGTTCACCTCCACCCGCAGCGACGGATCCTCCGCCACCAGACGGGCCACCGCCTGTGACAGCTTGTCCTCGTCCCCGGAGGAGGCGGCGGTCAGCGACACGGGCAGTAGAGGCTGCGGGAAGTGCCATGGGGCCACCCGCAGCGGCCGGTCCGGGTCGGAGAGGGTGTCACCGGTACGGGCGTCCGGCAGCTTCGCCACCAGGCACAGGTCACCGGCGACCACCTGGCCCGCCGGGCGGCTCTCGCGGCCCAGGGGTACGGACACGAACCCACGCGCTCGTCGTTGCCCGCACGGTCGAGCTCACCGGACCCGGCCAGGCCGCAGGGCACGCCGTGTCCGTGTAGGTGAACGCGGGCGTCGGGGCGCAGTGTTCCGGAGAACACGCGCACCAGGCTCATCCGGCCCACGTACGGGTCACCGGTGGTGCTGAGAACCTCCGCGACGAGCGGTCCGTCCGGGTCGCAGGACATGCCCCGCACCGGCTTCCCCGCGGGTGTGGTCACCGGTGGGAACGGGCGGCGGGTCGGATCCGGGCACGACAGCGGCAGTTCGCGCAGCAGCTCGCGCACGCCCACGCCCTGGGTGGGACTGGTCGCCAGGACCGGGTGGAAGCCGCCCGCGGCCACGGCCGTCTTCAGGTCGGCGATGAGCCGGTCCGGGTCGAGTCCACCGCCCTCCATGTAGCGTTCCATGAGGTCCTCGTCCTCGCTTTCGGTGATGACCTCCTCGATGAGGGCCTCCCGAAGCGGACCCGCGGTCTCACGCAGCCAGTCAGGCGCGGAGCGCGGAGCGGGGGCGGCTCCGCCCCCGTCGGAGTAGTCGTAGTAGCGCTCGGAGACCAGTCCCCACACGCCGACCACGCGGCGATCGTCCCCCGTGCCCTCCACGGCGGGGACGTAGGCGGGATGGACGCCGGGGCCGAACGCCTCCTGGCACTGGGCGACCACCTCGTCGTAGTCCGCGCGAGGATGGTCGATCTTGGTGACGGCCACCGCCCGGGGCATGCCCACGGCGGCGCACTCCTCCCACAGCACGCGGGTGCGGCCGTCCACACCGTCCAGGGCGGAGATGACGAACAGGGCGGCGTCGGCGCCGCGCAGCCCGGCGCGCATGGCCCCGATGAAGTCGGCGTATCCGGGGGTGTCCAGCAGGTTGACCTTCACGTCACCGGCCATGACCGGGTTGACGGTGAGGTGGACCGAACGCCTCTGGCGGATCTCGACATCGTCGTGGTCGCTGACGGTCGTGCCCTCCGCCACGCTGCCGGGGCGGCTGATCTCCCCCGTGGTCAGAAGCAGCGCCTCGACCAGACTCGTCTTACCGGCGCCGGACGGGCCGACCAGCGCGATATCGCGGATGTTCTGGGGCCTGTCGGCCCTCGGTACGTCTACGGCTCGGTCTGCCATCCCTGCTACCCAGCCCTTCGGGGTCCGAGCGGTGGTCACGCGGGCCGGGTGCCACCGCCCGTGGTGTGACCTGTGGCACTTCCACGGTCACCCCTCGCGGGTCGCACGGCAAGAGGAAGCTGGGACCGAAATCTGGCATGTGCACTAAGACTCGTTTCGGACCTCTACTATTACCTCCGTGCCATGGTCGGAATCCCTCCCTCAGTTCAGCTTCGCCGGAACCGTTCTGACGGTCCTGCTGCTCCTCTTCGCGGCGGTCGGCGAACCCCTCCTCGGAAGGAGGGCCTTCGCGTGGCTGTCCCGTAGGCGCGACAGCCACGCGCAAGCCCTCACGCTGGTGCACGCCCTCACGCTGGGAGTCCACGTGCTGTGGGGTCTGGCGGCCCTCGGGGTGCTGCTGCTCTCGCCGAACCTCGCCGCCGCCGACCTGGGGCTGCGCGCACCCCACGCCTGGGGACCGGTCGCGGGCGGCGCCGTCGGCGGCCTACTGGCCCTGGCGGTGCTGTGGGTACTGGTCAACGGACTGCCGAAGAACCTGCCCATACTCGGTACGGGCCAGAAGCAGGGTGGGGGCCGCAGGCGCCGCGGCTCCGGGAGAGCCGCTGAGCAGGCGGGGTACGACCCGCACGGCGGTCGGGCCTCCGGCCGCCGCAGACGGCGCGCGGCCACGCCCGTCGCCCTTCCCGAGCCCGAGCGCGCCCGTGGCCTGCTCGTGCCGCGCACCGCCACCGAGCGGGTGCTGGCCGCCGGGGTGGCCGTCACCGGGGGAGTGTTCGGGGAACTGCTCTACCGGGGGTTGTTCATCGTCCTGGTGGCCAGCATGGACGTGCCGCTGTGGATCGCCGCCGTGCTGTCGGTGGTGCTGTTCTCCGTCGCGCACCTCTACCAGGGCTGGTGGGGGCTGGTCAGCGCAGGCGTGTCGGGCACCCTGTTCACCGTCCTCTACCTGGGAACCGGGAGCATATGGGTGCCGGTCCTCGTCCACGCGGTGCTCGACCTGCGCTCGCTGGCCTTCCCGCCCGCCGCTGTCCGTGAGGCCTGGGACCAGGGCTATGACGGGTACGAGGACGAGTACGGGTACGAGTACGACGACGATTACGGCGAGTACGACGACGGATACGAGCACGCGGAAGCCGATTACGGTGAGCCCCGCGGAGTCCCCTCCCGGGAGGCTCCGCCCGCCGGCCACCCCTCCCATGGCACCGCTGCCGGCTACGGCGACGGGACTGACACACTGGGCCCGGGCTTCGACCCACGGAACTGATCGGGCACGATGGTGGGGTGTCCGATGCCATTGACCACCCGCTCTCCCAGCCCCAAGAGAACCGCTACTGGCTGACCACCTCCGACGGAGTCGGTATCGACGCCGTGCTCCTGAGCTGCTCCGAAGCCCGCACCACCGCCGTGGTCCTCGCCAACGGGTTCACCGGTACCTACCGCAACCCGAACACCCGTGCCTTCGCCGAGGCGCTCCTGCCCGTCGGCGACGTGATGACCTTCGACTTCCGCGGCCACCACCGTTCCGGCGGACGCAGCACCGTCGGCAACGAGGAGATCCACGATCTGGAGGCGGCCGTCGTCCGTCTGCGCGAACTCGGCTACACCTCCGTCTCCGTCGTGGGCTTCTCGATGGGGGCCGCCGTCGCCGTCCGGCACGCCGCCGTCTACGGCGGGACGGACGCGGTGGTCTCGGTCAGTGGACCGAGCCGCTGGTACTACAAGGGCACACGCCGCATGCGGCTGCTTCACCTCGGCATCGGAGGCAGCGTGGGCCGCTTCCTCCTGCGCAGCTTCCGCAGGGTCCGGGTCATCAACCGCGAGTGGGACTCCAGACCGGCCGAGCCGCGCGAGGCCGCCGGGAAGATCTCCCCGACACCTCTGCTGGTCGTGCACGGGGACGCCGACACCTACTTCCCCGTCTCCCACGCCACCGCGATCTACGAAGCCGCCCTGGAGCCCCGCGACCTGTGGATCATCCCGGGGATGGGGCACGCCGAACGCGCCCTCACCCCCGAACTGACCGTGCGCATCCGGGACTGGCTCGCGGAGAGGACCGCTCCCGAACACGGGTAGCGCCGCTCGGGCGGATTTCCCGACGCGGTGGCGTGAGAGACGGACGGGGCCTGATACGCACGGTTTCGACAGGTATACCTACGTCGGCTAGAAAGGACGGATGATCCGATCTCGTTCGTCCTCCCCCGGGAGCGGCGGAACACCGTCCGACGAGTCCGCGGACAAGGCCCTGCCAGGGCTGCGCGGCAAGGGCTTCGCCCTTCTCATCGCGGCCACGGCGATCGGACTGTGCGGTTTCGCCGCCGTCCTCCCGCTGGTACCGCTGTGGGCCACCCGTGGCGGCGTGGGCGAGTTCGGCGCGGGGAGCACCACCGCCGTGTTCATGCTCACCACCGTGCTCACCCAACTCGCCATGCCCTGGCTGTTGGAGAGGGGCGGCTATCGGTGGGCGTTCCCGGTCGGATCGCTGATCATGGGCCTGCCCGCCCCGCTGTTCGCCCTGACCACCGACCTGGCCGCGCTCCTGGCCATCTCGGCGGTGCGCGGTGTCGGTTTCGGTATGGTCAGCGTCGCCGGGACGGTGCTCGCCGCCCGTCTGGTCCCACAGCACCAGGTGGGCCGGGCCACCGGCTACTACGGGCTGGCGGTCGGTCTGCCCCAGGTGCTTATCCTGCCCGGCGGGGTGGGGCTGGCCCTCAACATCGGCTTCGGCACCGCGTTCTGGATCACCGGTCTGTGCTCAGTGCTGGGCGCGGTCCTGGCCGGGGGCGTCTGGTTCGCCGACGGCGGCCGCAACCGTGCGGCGCTGCGCAGCGTGGACCGGTCGGCTGAGAGCGTCCCCGGCACCTCCGCGAAACCCTCGCTGCTACTGGCGCTGGCGGCGCCGCTGGTGCTCATGCTGCTGACCGCGTCGGCTGCCAGCGCGATCATCACCTTCCTGGCCATCCCCTTCGAGCAGGCGGCGTGGCTGGTGGGTGGCGCTCTGACCACCTACGCGCTGGCGGTCGTGGTGGGGCGCTGGACCGCCGGGATGCTGCACGACCGCTACCGGCGTGTCCTCCTGCTGCTGCCGGGCATGGTCGGCGCGGTCCTCGGCATGGCCCTGATCACCGCTGCCCTGTGGTCGTCCGGAGGAGGGGACGGCCCGGGTGCGGGGACGGCGCTGCTGGTGCTTCTCGGCGCGGCGGTGTTCGGCCTCGGCTTCGGTGCGGTCCAGAACGAGACCGTCACCCTCATGCTCAACCGCGCCGGTCCGGCCGGGTACGGCCGGGCCAGCGCGGTGTGGAACATCGGCTACGACGCGGGCTCGGGCGCCGGAGCGGTGGCTCTGGGCCTGCTGATCCAGCTGCTCGGTTACGGCCCCGCCTTCGCGTTCACGGCCGTGGCGCTGCTGGCCGCCCTCCCGGTCGCCCTCAGCGGGCGAGGGTCCCGCGCCTGACCCGGCGGCCCCTGCCGTCCGGCCGGCACCGCCGCGTGCTCCTCGCCGTGCCCGCGGCTGAGGCGAGAACGCCCTACGCCTAGTACGACGAGATGTGCACGTGGTCGTAGTGGTTCTGGGTGTTGTCGCCCCGGTCGTTCATCCACGTCCACTGGCGTGCCGTGGACTGCCAGATCTGCTGTTCCCAGATGATGTACTTGATGCCCAGCCGGTCGGCGTTGTCGATCCCGTACTGGGAGATCTGGGCGCCCAGGGCCTTGTTCTCCGCTGATGGCAGGGCACCGCCCGAACTCATCATGAAGTCGCATGCGTTGCCAGCGCCGTGGTCGCCGGAGTCGGCGCGCAGGCAGCCCACAGGGTAGGGGGCGCCCATCGTCTGCACGATCTCGTCGCGGATCGCTGCCATACGCGGGGAGGCACCGCTCCACCCCCAGCCCTTGGCGCTCTCGGGGATGGTGCCGTCGCCGGAGGTCTCGGGGACCTGCTCCTCCTCGTACTTCTTGATGCGCTCCTCGACCTCGTCCTTCTCCGCCTCCAGCGTCTCGATGAGTTCCGCGGCCTCGTCCTTCTCCTCCTGGAGCCCCTCAGCGACCTGCGAGGCCTCGTCGCGGGTCTCGACGAGCTCGGCGATCTGCTCGGACTGGCTCTGCCCGAGGTAGCTCAGGACCGCGGAGTCGGAGAACATCTCCTCCGGCTGGCTGGAGAAGATCACCTGGAACGCGGGGTCGAGGGCGCCTCCGCTCTTGTACTGGGTGGAAGCGATGGTGGACACGCCGTCCCGGGAGGCGTCCAGGCGTTCCTCGACCTCCTCCAGGTCCTCCTCGGCCTCCTCCACGCGTTCCTTGATCTCGGTGAACTGGAGTAGCTCGCCGTCGTAGGACTCCTCCAGTTCCTCGGCTCGCCGGTTCAGCTCATCGATGTCAACCTCGTCGTCTTCCGGCTCCGCGTGCACCGTGCCGGGCAGGCCGACCGCGAGGGCCGTGGTCAGCCCGGCCAGGGCCAGGGCGGCACGTCTGCCGCGCGGGAAGGAGGAAGGAGTGGGTCTCATGTCTGCTCCGAGGATGGTCCTGGCGCATCCGGTGCCGCCGGCGTGTGCCGGGGGGGCCGCGGCGGTGGGAGATGCTCATCAGGCCATACGAGATCTTGGCGTTATATGCCTATTGCTTTGACTCACGTGACTTGGGGGAGTGCGCGGGGATGTGCCCGAAGATACCCGGAGCGAAGGACCGGATCGTCCCCTCACGGCATGACTGAGGGGCCGTGCGCGGGAGGTTCCGTCAGCTCGCGCCGCCGAAGGCGCGGGGGAGCTGCACACCCGTCGGTTCGGGCGGCTCGGCGGGCATGAACCAGTCCGAGCGGCGGATATCGCGCAGGGCCTGTTTGCGGGACTGGGGGCTCAGACGGTCCACGTAGAGGATGCCGTCCAGGTGGTCGGTCTCGTGCTGGAGGCAGCGGGCCATCAGCCCGGTTCCCTCCAGGGTGACCGGCTCGTTGCGCAGGTCCACGCCGGTGACCACGGCGCGCTCGGCCCGCTTGGTGGGATACCACAGCCCGGGGACCGACAGACAGCCCTCCTCGCCCTCCTGGACCTCCTCCGACAGCTCGGCGATCTCCGGGTTGATCACATAGCCGACCCGGTTCTCGACGTTGTAGCTGAACACGCGCAGGCCCACCCCGATCTGGGTGGCGGCCAAGCCGGCCCGTCCGGGGGCGTCGACCGTCTCCAGGAGGTCCCTGACCAGTACCTCGGTGTGCTGGTCGAACTTCGTGACGGGGGTGGTCGGCGCGACGAGGACGGGGTCGCCGAAACGGACGATGGGTCGCATGGTCATGCGACCAGGTTAGCGGGACCGTGCGGGAGGTCGTACGGAAGCGGAGAATCCGGACCCGGCGGCGGACGGCCGAAGGGGCGCCGCGCGCACCGAGGAGGCACGTCAGGCGGCCAGGCCGCGGCGCAGGGAGTCGTCCAGCACCATCTCGATGTAGTCCAGGGCGGCTCGTCGTCGGGCCAGGGCGCTCTCGTACAGGGAGGACGCGTTGGCGCTGCGGCGCACACGCAGGCACTCGTTGACGATGCGCTGCCACCGTTCGGGGAAGGCGTGGAGGGCATAGGCGCCCGCGCAGGACTTGGAGGTGATCTCCCCGGTCTTGAGGGTGAAGTGCAGGCAGCTGACGCTCAGCACGCTCCACGAGGGTGCCAGCGAGCCGAGGACCGCCAGGCCGCGCGGAGTGACCAGACGCCCCGCCTTCTCCCGCCAGCGCCGCCACTGCTCGTCCAAGGAACCGAGGGACCAGGCGCGCAGGCTCTCGGGCTCGTCCCACACGTCCAGTTCGAGAGGGTGCGGGCCGCGGACGGTGACACCGTGCTCGGCGAGGATGTGCCAGGTGACGGGATTGACGTCGGCGCTGGCGCGGCTGCGGAACCGGCCGCTGATCACCGAGGCGACCGAGCCGCAGGAGGCCGGGTCGTGGGTGAGGTCGTTCCAGGTGACGTGGACGCCGTTGAACTGGGGCTTGGGGATGTCGGCGCGTGTGCGCGCGTGGGCCCTGCGCAGCAGCTCCAGCTCGCGTGGTCCCGGTGTGCGACCGGTGACGATGACGAAGTCGACGTCGCTGGTGTGGGGGCGGAAGTCGCCGAGGGCGACCGAACCGGTCAGGTAGAGACCTTCGACCAGGCCGGGGGCCTCCTGGTCGGCGTGCGCGAGAAAGGTCTGGGCCAGCGTCTGCACCCGAGGGTGGACGGCCATGCTCACTCCAGTCTGGATGGTTCGGTGCGGATCTCAGGGCGCGGCCCGTCCGGTGGTGAGGAGACCGGCGGCCGCGGTCACCCGGAGCGGTCCTGCGGCTCCTGTGCCTGCGGGGACATGCTCCATCAGTACCAAGTGTGGGCGGATCCGGGGGTTCATGGCAAGTAGTCACGCCGAACCCGCGTCCTGTCTCCCCACGTCAGGTGGTGCGCGGTTATGGCGCCCTGGGGGAGTGCGCACCCTTGACAGATGAGGGCGCGGTATGCCAAGGGGTCGCGCGGTAGGGAATCTCGGGCGGGGCGACCGGCCCGAGGGCGCCCGGCGGGCGTCGGGGACGAACCGGAGTGGAAACGGCGGCCTAGGGAGGAGGCGGAAAATCCACGCCGTATCAGGCGGGGCGCCCAGCGCACATTCAGCGGCACGTGCATCCGCACTTGACGAATGCATGTGAAATCCTTTGCCGGAGATTTCTCTAGAGAGGTGCTCAGGCGAAATCAGCGGTTTGTTCATCTGTGAATTATGGATGTGGTGTCCGCCATGTCCTGCTGCGGGGTAATTGCCGGCGTGGAGCGTGGAGCGTCCGTCTGGGCAGGTGGTCGGCACCGTGCTTCCTGAGGAGCAAGGATAGCCGTCTTCCCCGGCGCGTGCCGTGAGGCGTACGCCACCCTCCGGAGAAGTGGACAGCCCTGATTTTTTCGGCGATTGTGATGGTTCACGGGTGCTCTCGGCGGTGATAACCACAGCAGCCATTGTCCGCTGTTTTCCTCCGTGTAACACGGCAGAACCCCCTCGAAACTGTGCCGCTTTACGATCTGCGGGCAACGGCAGTTTTCCAGGCGAAGTACGAAGGAGTTGTGCATGGTCCCCACGATGGTCCTCGTAGCCGACGACTCGCGTGACGCCCACCGAAGGGAGGCCCTGTGCGGCCTGGCCGAGGCTGTGGCCAGCAGGGGCGAGGTGCCGGTGGCCCAGGCATTCGGCGGCCCCGCCGACGTCACCGCCGCCCTGCGCTCCGTCCGGGGCCCCAAGGTGGTCGTCCCCGCCTTCGTCGCGGGTGGCGACGTCGCCAGTGCCCGCCTGCTCTCCCGGCTCGACCTCGGCCGTCTGGAGGACTCCTGCCGCACCGCTCCCCTGGGGGCGGTCCCGTCCATCGTCGCCGATCTCGCCGCACGGCTCACCGACTCCGGCCGGAAGCCGTCCGACGGCGTGGTCCTGGCCGCTGACGGCACCACCGGCACCGAGGAGCGCCAGGTCGTCATGGACGTGGCACGCATGCTCAGCCGCCGCCTCAGCTCCCCGGTCCAGGTCGGCTACCTGCGCACCTGGGCACCCTCGGTGTTCGACGCCGTCGACCGGCTGCGCCGCCACGGCCACGACAAGGTCGCCGTCGCCGCCTGGAGGCTGGTCGACGGACCCGACTTCGACCTGCTGCGTGAGCTGGACGTCACCGCCATCACCGCGCCCCTGTGGCCCTCGGAGCTGGTCGTGGACACCCTCCTCGCCCAGCACCGGGTGATCAAGGGGCGCCTGGTCTGAACCGCACGGCGTCCTCGGCCGCCAGGGATCCTCGGCAGGACTCCACCAAGGGTGACTCAGTGGAGCCCGTGGGTGATCCCGTGATTCGGGCCGTTTCCGTACCGTTACCGAAGACACGAGGGCGGGTAGGAACCAAGCGGGCGGGAACTCCCCGTACCCACAAATGCGGTACCCGTACCGCGCCGCCGTCAGGCGGCACGGCAGTGATCCGGGCGCGGCTCCTCCGGCGGCTTCGCATTCCCCACGTCGTATGGAGGCTCCCCCGCGACCGGCCCGGGGCCCGAACAACGCTCGCGCAGCACGGACCGCCGGTCCGTCGACCCGCGAAGGGGCTCGACCCCGGGCAGGCATCGACGTGGGCGATCTAAGGTGGATGTATGAACGACGTCACAGTGCAGTTCGTCGACGACCGGCAGCGTCGGCGTCTGGAACGGCGCTTCGGCAGCCATGTCAGTGATTGGCTGACCGAGCTCCCCGCGATCGTCGAGAAGCTTGCCTCGGAGTGGCGGCTGACCATCGAGGGGCCGGCCCCCCACGGCCGGACCTCCGTCGTCATCGGCGCCGTCCTGCCCGACGGCACCCGGGCCGTGCTCAAGCTGTCTCCGGACACCGGTCTGGCCGTGTCCGAGGCCCGGCTCCTGCGCATGTGGGAGGCTTCCGGGCGCGTGCCACGCGTGCGGGGGGTGGACTGCGAGCGGGGCGCCATCCTCATGGAGTGGGTCGACGGCGACACCATCGCGGCGGGCGGAGTGATCCCGTCCATGGAGACCATCGGCGCACTCATCGCCCAGCTGCACGCCGTCGAGGTGCCCCGCCGGGAACTGCTCGAACTGCGCCCCCTGACCTCGCGGGTGCAGTTCGTCTTCGACCTGTGGAACCGCGAGCGCGCCGAGGGGCCGGCCGCCGACGTGGTGCCCGCGTCGGCCATGCACCAGGGGTTCTGCCGGGCCCGCGACCTGGCCAACGGGACGGTCGACGTCGTGCCCCTGCACGGGGACCTGCACCCGGGCAACGTGATCGACGGCGGCGAGCGCGGCCTGGTGGCCGTCGATCCGCGCGCCTGCCTGGGCGACGGCGCGGTCGACGCCGTGGAATGGGCCCTGTGGAGGGCCACCAGCCTGACAGAGGTGGTGTACCGAGTGGACGTGCTCTCCGGAGTCCTGGGGGTGGACGGTGACCGGCTGATGGCATGGGTGCGCGCCTTCGCGCCCTGCCTGGCGGTGGCCAGGGCCAATCGGGGCCATGTGGGGACCGACGAGTTCGACATGCTCATGGAGCTGTCCGAGGGACTGGCCTTCGCCAGCTGATCGGGGCGCGTTACTCCGGCTGTGGAGAACCGCTCCTCTCGAAGCGGTACCCCCGCCCCGCCTCCGTGATCAGGTACCGGGGACGCGCGGGGTCGGGCTCCAGCTTGCGGCGCAGCTGGGCCATGTACACCCGCAGGTAGTTGGTCTCGCTCTGGTAGGCCGGGCCCCACACGCCGTGCAGCAGCTGGCGCTGGGTGACCAGCTGCCCCGCGTGCCGTGACAGAAGCTCCAGGATGTGCCACTCCGTCGGGGTCAACCGCACCTCCTCGCCCTCCCGCAGCACCCGCTTGGCGCCCAGGTCCACGGTGAAGCACGGCGTACGTACCAGCGGAGCCTCCTCGGTACGCACCGACCGGCGCTCGGCGGCCCGCATCCGAGCCAGCAGCTCGTCCATACCGAACGGCTTGGTGACGTAGTCGTCGGCGCCCGAGTCCAGGCAGCGCACCTTCTCCCCGGCCGAGTGCCGGGCCGACAGCACGATGATCGGAACCTGGGACCATCCACGCAGTCCCTGGATGACCTCCATGCCCTCCATGTCGGGTAGGCCCAGGTCGAGCAGGATCACGTCGGGGTGGTTCTCGGCGGCCAGCCGCAGTGCTGACGCGCCGTTGGCCGCGGTGTCCACATCATGCCCGCGGGCCCGGAGGTTGATCCGCATCGCCCGGATGATCTGTATGTCGTCGTCAACGACCAGGACTCGCATCGACCTGCCTCTCGTCCCCGCTGTCCGCCTCGTCCCCATCCACGGCACGGAGCGTGAACACCATGGTCAGCCCGCCTCCTGGGGTGTCCTCGGGGTCGAGCCTCCCATGCATCGCCTCAACGAAACCACGCGCGACCGCCAGTCCGAGACCGACCCCCGTGCCCCGAGGGGCGTCGCCCAGGCGCTGGAAGGCCTCGAACATGCGCTGTTTGGCCTCGTCGGAGACGCCCGGCCCCCGGTCCACCACCCGCAACTGCACGCTGTCACCGTGCGCACTGGCCGCGACCAGCACCGGCACACGCGGATCCGGGTTGTGGCGGACCGCGTTGGAGACCACGTTGGCCACCGAGCGCTCCAGCAGTCCGGAGTCGGCCAGCACCCGGGGCAGGCAGTCGGGCACGTCCACCGTGACCGCTCCGTGCGGCAGGCCCAGAAGGGTGACGGGCACGACCTCCTCCAGGCCTACCGTGCGCAGCTTGGGACGCACGTTGTCGGTGTGCACCCGGCTCATGTCCAACAGGTTGTCGATCAGCCGGTTGAGCCGGTCGGTGGACTCCTCCACCGTCTCCAGCAGGTCCTCGCGGTCCTCGTCGGTAAGGGCGATGTCGGTGGCGCGCAGGCTCGAAAGGCTCGCCTTGATCGAGGTCAGTGGTGTGCGCAGGTCGTGCGAGACGGCCGCCAGCAGAGCCGTGCGGATGCGGTTGCCCGCCACCTGGCTGCGTGCCTCGGCCGCGTCCCACTCCAGCCGCTGGTGCTCCAGGGCGATGCCGATATGCGCGGCGAACGCCCGCAGTACGCCCCGGTCGGCCGCGGGGAGTACCCGGCCGCGCAGCGCCAGCGCCAGGTTGTCGGAGATCGACACCAGCACGTCCGACTCCTCGGGGGACTCACACGCCGGGGCTCCCACGCTGTGCGCCGCCCGCCACCGGCCGTCGTCCAGCCGGTCCAGCAGTGTCGCCGACCGCTGCCCGAAGGTCTCCCGGATCCGTCTCAGCAGGGCCTGGAGGGGTTCCTTGCCCGCCAGGACGCTGCTCGCCAGCAGGGTTACCGCGTCGGCCTCGGCCCGGGCCCGTGCGGCCTGCGCCGACCGCCGGGCCGCCACCTCCACCACGATCGCCACCAGTGCTCCCACCAGGGTGAACGCGGTCAGCGCCAGCACGTTGTCCAGGGACACCGGAGGACGTCCGTGCAGCGGGGACAGCAACAAGGTGAGCAGGGACGTGCTCCACAGCGCCGACAGCAGTGCGGGGCGCAGGCCGCCCACCGCCGCCGCGGCCACGGTGGCCAGCAACAGCAGCATCGCGTCCGAGGCCGCGCTCACGCCCTCGAACAGGGGCAGTGCCATCGCCATCGACATCAGGGCGGGAGCCAGCAAGGCCAGCGTCCACCCGGCCACCCGCCGGTGTTCGCCCAGGCCCCGGCCGGGCGGCGGCAGCAGCCACCGCCCGCTGCCCACCCGCTCATGGGTGACGATGTGCACGTCGATGTCCCCGGAGTCGCGCGCCACGATCGCGCCGACCCCGGGGCCGAACACGTACTGCCAGCTGCGGCGGCGCGAGGAACCGAGCACGATCTGGGTGGCGTGCACTCCCCGTGCGAAGTCCAGCAGCCCGGTCGGGACGTCGTTGCCGACCACCTGGTGGTAGGTGCCGCCCAGTTCGGCGAGCAGTCTGCGCTGCCGCAACAAGTCCTCGGTGGGTGCCTGTGCCATCCCGTTCGGCGGTACCACGTGCACGGCCAGCAGGTGGCTGGGCTGGGGATGGCCGCCCCGCGACCGGGCGGCCACGCGGGCGGCACGGCGGATCAGCGTCTCGCCCTCGGGTCCGCCGGTGAGCGCCACCACGACCCGCTCCCGGGCCTCCCAGGTCCGCCGGATCTCGTGCTCGCCCCGGTAACGGGCCAGGCCCTGCTCCACCCGGTCGGCGGTCCACAGCAGTGCCAGCTCGCGCAGTGCCGCCAGGTTGCCCTCCCGGTAGTAGTCGGCCAGGGCGGCGTCCACGCGCTCGGCTGGGTGGATGTCTCCGTACGCCATCCTGCGGCGTAGCTCCTGCGGGGTGACGTCCACGAGTTCGACCTCGGCGGCGCGGCGCACCACATGGTCGGGGACGGTCTGTTCCGGGCGTACGCCGGTGATCTGGTGGACCACGTCGTTGAGCGACTCCAGCTGGTGGATGCCCACGGTGGACAGCACATTCACACCCGCCTCCAACAGCTCCTCCACGTCCTGCCAGCGGGTGGTGTTGGACGCGCCGGACGCGTTGGTGCGGGCGAGGTCGTCGACCAGGGCCGTGTCCGGGGCGCGCGAGACCACGGCGGCGGTGTCCACGGAGCCGGACGGGTGCGGTGGTACCTCCTCCAGGCCCTCCAGCAGGGCGGAGGTGCGTTCGCGGCGGTAGGTGTGGACGGCGGCGACCACCACGTCGGTGCCGTGCTCGGCCCGGCGGCGGACCTCGGTCAGGGCGTTGTGCGTGGTGCCGACGCCGGGGGCCGATCCCAGATAGATACGGAGCTTTCCTCGTGCCACAGGATCCATTGTCGGGGCACCGGGAAGCCGCATTGGCCGGTTCGGGCCAATGCGAAACTCCGTTTCCGTGCCTGTCCGGGGTGATTCGTCGGTAGCTTGGTGACGCTTCGTATGTCACGCGGGGTCGTGTGTCGCTGTCATCGGCAGGCGCACCGTACGTGTCCGTATCCTCCCTCCCCCTCTGGAGTCTCCTCAGATGACGGCTCAACCGCCCCACGGCCCGCCCGGCCCCCACCAGGGCCGCCCCCACCCGGGGCAGCAGCACCCCCAGGGGCCCTACGGCGGCGGCCCTCCCGGTCCTCCCCCGGGCCCTCCCGGCCCGCAACCTCCCCAGCCGCCCTACGGCGGCGGCCCTTCCGGCCCTCAGGGCCCGCAGCCGCCCCAGGGCGTACCGGGAGCCGGCCCCCAGTACGGGTACGCGGCTCCCCCCGGCGGCATGCCGCCCCAGGGCCCCTACCCTCCCGGAGGTGTGCCCGGCCACCCGGGACAGCCCGGCTCCGGCAACACCAGACGGCGGAATATGATCATCGCCGGGGCCGCGGGCGCCGCGCTCTTGCTGGTCGTCGGTGGCGGCGTCATCTGGGCGGTGTCATCGGTGCCCAAGCTCTACACGGCCTTCCCCGACTGCGAGGAGGCGTTCCCCTCCGAGATGGTCGAGGACGTGCTGGAGCGCGGCGACCTGGAGCTCAGCGGGGAGTTCTCACCCTCCGACGGCGACGACTACGGGTACCTCGAGTGCGGGGCGCAGGCCGATGCCTCGGAGGCGTCCGTCTCGATCACCGTCAACGCCCTGGACCCTGAGGGCGAGAGCATGGAGGAGCGCTCGCAGGACATGCTCGACATCCTGGAGGAGGCCGAGGGGTGGCCCGCGCCCGGCGAGGTGGGCACGCTCTCCTTCGAGGGCGAGGAGTACGACGAGGCCGTCTGGCGCCCCGGCTCGTTCGGTGACTCCGGTTTCTCCATCGGGTTCGTCGAGGCCTTCTCCGAGCTCGACATGGAAGCGGGGTTCGCCTCCGGCGTCTTCATCGCCGACAACATGTGGGTGGTCGTCTACTACGGTTTCTCTCCGGAGGAGACGGAGCTGACGGACGCGCTGGACACGGTCCACGATCTCACGGACGAGGTCGAGAGCCAGATCGCCAGGGTCGGCGAGACCGAGTAGGACCGGCCCCGGCCGGGTCCCCCGTTCACGCGGGACCCCGGCCGGGTCAGCCCGGGGGCAGGACGGGCCTGGTCTTCGGCAGTTCCGCCTTCACCACCGTCAACGCTCTGGCCACCACCTCCTGCACCGTCGAGGCCCCGCACTTCGAAGAGGCGGAGCTCCTGGACTTCCTCGACGGTTTCGCCCGTCAGGTGGAGCGGCAGCTCTCCCACGGGGAGGGCCTGATGGACGTGTGCCAGAAGGACGTGCGGGGCCGTCGGCAGGTGCCGCCTACGGGTCGGGAATGAGCTTGCCCGGGTTCAGCACGCCCCCGGGGTCCAGCGAAGCCTTGACCGCGCGCAGCACATCGCCGCCCAGCGGCCCGATCTCCGTGGCCATCCACGGCCGGTGGTCGGTGCCCACAGCGTGGTGGTGGGTGATCGTCCCGCCGTGGGCCGTGATCGCGTCCGAGGCCGACCGCTTGGCCCGGCTCCACCGTTCCAGCGGCGCGGCACCGGCCGCCGCCGCCACCGTGAAGTACAGCGAGGCGCCCGTGGGATAGGTGTGCGACACGTGGCACATCACCACCGCACCGCCCTCTCCGTCCTCCAGCGCCCCGGTGAGGGCGCCCGTGACCGCCGTGTACAGCGGCAGCAGGTCAGCCCAGGACGATGCGGTCTCCAGGGTCTCGGCGAGGACCCCCGCCGACAGCAGGGTGTCGCGCAGGTAGGGCGCGGAGAACCGGTTGCGCCGCCAGTGCGCCACCGGCTCCGGGCCAAGCGGGGCGCCGCCCACCGCGGCCATGGCCTCCCGGGCAGCCGCCGCCCGGGCCTCCACCTCGGCCCCGGCGCCCTCGAAGCCCAGCACCGCCTGGCATCCGGGAGCCGCCTCGCGCCCGCCCATGGCCGCGCCCACGAAGGTCTCCGACTCGTCCAGCACCCGCGCCATGGTCGGGCGTATGTCGGACTGGGCCAGGGTCCGCAGCGCCTCCACCCCGGTCGCGAAGTCGGGAAAGGACCACGCCTCGTCCAGGACCCGCTCCGGGCGGCGCCGTACCCGTAGGCCCACCTCGGTGATCACCCCCAGCGTGCCCTCCGAGCCCAGCAGCAGGCGGCCGAGGTCCGGTCCGGCGGCCGAGGCGGGGGGACCGCCCGTCTCCAGGGTGCCGCGTGGAGTGGCCACACGCAGTGACACCACCATGTCCTCGAAGCGGCCGTAACCGGAGGAGGCCTGGCCGCTGGACCGGGTGGCCGCGTATCCGCCGATGCTCGCGTACTCGTAGCTCTGCGGGAGGTGTCCGAGCGTGCACCCGTACTCGGCCAGCATCGCCTCCGCGTGCGGGGTACGCACGCCCGCGCCCAGGACGGCGGTCATCGACGTGGTGTCCACGGACACCAGCCGGTCCAGACGGCGCAGGTCCAGGGCGATCACGGCGTGGAAGCCGCCGCGCAGCGGGGCCACTCCGCCCACCACGCTGGTGCCGCCG
Organism: Nocardiopsis sp. TRM 82005; assembly: GCF_056312425.1. Classification (NCBI taxonomy): domain Bacteria; kingdom Bacillati; phylum Actinomycetota; class Actinomycetes; order Streptosporangiales; family Nocardiopsidaceae; genus Nocardiopsis; species Nocardiopsis sp. TRM 82005. The sequence goes on along the minus strand of NZ_JBWDTQ010000015.1, from coordinate 6,910 downwards.
CCGAAGGGCACCACGGCGACGCGCTCGGCCGAGCACACCTCCAGAACGTGCTGAACCTCGTCGTGGCCGGCGGGGTACAGGACGGCGTCCGGGGCGGGATCGGCCGAGCCCGCGCGACGCAGCAGCAGGTCGGGGGTGCTCTTGCCGCCGCTGTGGCGCAGCCGGACGGCGTCGTCGGTGCGCACGTGGCCGTCACCGACCACCCCGGCGAGGACTTCGCGCAGCCGGGCATCCAGACGAGAGGGGGGAAGCTCCACCCGCTCCTCGGGGACCGGGGGCAGGTCCTCCAGCGGCGCCCGCAGCACCTGGGAGATCAGATCGCGCAGCCCGGGGTCCAGACCGGTCGCCTTGGCGGGATCGCCCCAGGCGAACCAGCTCATGTCCGGAGCGGTGTCGGCGTCAGGAGCCGGCCCGGAGCCACCGGAGGGGGCAGTGTCGTCAGTCATGCTCTACAGTTTTACATATGGCGTCAAAACGTAACGTTGATGATCGGATCCTGGACGCGACCCGTGCCTGTGTCGAGGACTTCGGGGTGCGTCGCGCCACCCTGACCGACGTGGCCCGCCGGGCCGGGGTCAGCAGGCCCACCGTCTACCGGCGCTGGCCCGACGTGACCGCGCTCGTCGCCGACCTGCTCACCCGGGAACTGCGACGGATCCTGCTGGAGGAGGAGACCTCCTCCAGTGACGGCCCGGCCGGGGAGAACGTGCGCGTCCTCCTGGTACGGCACGCCGCCGGGATCGCCCGCGCCATGCTCGCCCACCCGCTGTTCACCAGGATCGTGGACACCGAGCCCGAGCTCCTGACGACCTATACCTTCCATCGGCTGGGCACCAGCCACCACGCCGCCCTGGAGCTGGTGGAGCCGGCCATCGCCGAGGGGCAGCGCGACGGTTCGGTCCGCACGGGCGACCCCGAGGTACTGGCCCGCTTCGTGCTGGTGACTGTCCAGGGGACCGTCACCTCCCGCCGCCTGTTCGCCGACGTGATCGACGAGCCCGGGCTCGTCGACGAACTCACCTCCCTGCTGGACGGCTACCTCGCTCCGTGAACCACCAGGCCGGGTCCTCGGTCAGCCCACGTACACCAGCCCCGAGAAGGACGGGCCGCAACCACCGACGAAGGAATCAGGAGCACTCATGAACACCACGACCCCCGCGTCCTCCTCCCTCAACGCCACGCGGCGCGCCGCGGACCTCGCCTCGCTGGAGCACCACCCCCAGGCGGACGTCCTGGTCATCGGAGGGGGAGTGACGGGCGCCGGTGTCGCGCTCGACGCCGCCTCGCGAGGCCTGTCCACCGTGCTGGTCGAACGCCACGACCTGGCCTTCGGTACCAGTCGCTGGAGCTCCAAGCTCGTCCACGGCGGCCTTCGCTACCTCGCCAAGGGGCAGGTCGGCATCGCCTACGAGAGCGCCCGCGAACGGGACGTCCTCATGCGGGTGACCGCGCCCCACCTGGTACGGCCCCTGCCCATGGTGGTGCCCGTCCACCGGGGGAGCGGACTGGCCAGAGCACTGTTCGTACGTGCGGGTACGGGCATGGGCGACCTCCTGCGATCCCTGGCCGGCACCCCCGGCAGCGTACTGCCCCGACCGCGCGTGCTCAGCGCACGCCAGACCCGGCGCCTGCTCCCCGGCGTCGCCACCGACGGCCTCCTCGGCGGCGTCCTCTCCTTCGACGGCCAGCTCGTCGACGACGCCCGGTTCGTCCTCGGCCTGGCACGCACCGCCGCGCGCGAGGGGGCCCGGGTCATCACGCGCTGCTCGGCCGAGAGCGTCTCCGCCGACGGTGTCGTGTTGCGCGACGAGACCACGGGCCGGATCGTCCCCGTGCGCCCGCGCGCGGTCGTCAACGCCACCGGGGTCCACGCCGACCAGCTCGACCCGCACGTGCGCCTGCGCCCCAGCCGGGGCAGCCACCTGGTGCTCGACGGTGCCGCGCTCGGCGGCCCGAAGGCCGCGCTCACCGTGCCGATCGACGGCAGCGCCAGCCGGTTCGTGTTCGCGCTGCCCCAGCCGGACGGCCGGGTGTACGCCGGACTCACGGACGAGCCCGTGGACGGCCCGGCCCTTCGCGTCCCCGAGGTCCCCGAGGACGACGTGGACTTCCTGCTCCGCCAGATCAACCGGGCCCTGGCGACCCGTCTGGACCGGAGCGAAGTCCTCGGCGCCTTCGCCGGGCTGCGTCCGCTGCTGGAGGGTGACGGCCACAGCGCCGACCTGTCGCGAGAGCACTCCGTCACGGTCGCTCCGAACGGCACGGTCACCGTGGTCGGCGGCAAGCTCACCACCTACCGTGCGATGGCCGAGCAGGCCGTGGACACCGCGGTGCACGCCCGCCGCCTGTCCGCCGGGCCCTGTCGGACACGCGCGCTGCCGCTGGTGGGCGCGGCCTCCTACGAGGAGCTCGACGCCATCGACGCCCCGCGCCGCCTGGTAACCAGGTACGGCACCGAGGCGGTCGACGTCCTGTCCGGGGCCGACGCGGACCCGGCGCTGCTCACGCCCGTCGTACGCGGGGTCACCGGCGCCGAACTCCGGTTCGGGGTGCGCCACGAGGGGGCCATGGACACCGGCGACCTACTGGACCGGCGCACGCGTGTGGGGCTGGTCCCGGCCGAGCGCGTCGAGGCGGAGGCCGCCGCCAAGGAGGCGCTCGACGCCGCGGGCTGAGCCGCCGGGAGGGGAGGCGGTCCGGACCCGCGGGCACGAACACGGGGCACACACCGGGATTCGCGCGACTCACCACATCCACATCCCCTGTCCCACAGGGGTCTGATCGCGTAAGGTCGTAGCCGTTCCGTGCCGCCTTCCCTCACATGCGGCCGCTGGACGCTCCCCCAGCCGCCCCTCACGCGGTTCGCCTGCCCGTCCGAGCCGCCCCGCCGAAGGAGTCCTCCATGCCCACGCTCGTTTCCGTACCCACCCTGACCAAGGCCGAGGACACCGTTCTCGCGGGTGTACCGGACGAGTACCGGCACTACTTCAGCGGACGGTCGCCGGTTCCGTTCACCAAGCGTCACTGGGAGTTCCCCGGCGAGCCCGCGAGCGTGCCGCTGGCCCGCGCCTTCCTGGACACCTGCGCGGCCAGCCGGGACAGCGACTACCGGTACGTCTTCTCGCTCCTGGGCACCGAGCTGGCGACCAACGCCATCCGGCACAGCCGCTCCGGGGAGGAGGGCCAGACCTTCGTGCTGCGGGTGACCCGGTCGGCCAACGGGCTCACCCTGGTCTGCCGCGACGGCGGCAAACCGACACGCTCCCCAGCCGGTGAGGACGGCCCGCTGAGCGCCGAGCCCATGGAGGGCGACCGGCTCACCGCCGAGAGCGGCCGGGGGCTGGCCCTGGTCGACAGCTTCGCCACCACCTGGGGCGACAACGGGCATCCCAGTATCCGCAAGGTGTGGTTCCACCTGGCCTACGACCTCACGGGCAGCTCCTGGCCCGCCGCCTGAGGAGATCCGCCCGCTCCCAGGCGTCCCTCTTCCTCATGGCCCCTTCCGCCCACGCCGTCCCTTGGCAGGGCCAGCCTGACCCGTCCGGGACATGCCGGGCACTACAAGCCAGCCACCCGGTCCGCGGGACGGCGCGGGACCTCCCGGCGGCCGACTGTCGCGGGCGCGGCGCACACTGGAACCATGCACCAGATCCTGTCGAACAACTACGCGCCCATCTGGGAGGCGGCCGACCGGCCGCCCCTGCCCAGGACCGGGGACGAGCGCGGGGTCCTCACCGCGTACCTGGACTGGCACCGCGCCACCTTCGCTGCCAAGTGCGCGGGACTCACCGCCGCGCAACTCTCCAGGAGGTCGGTCGAACCCTCCGGGATGAGCCTGCACGGACTGGTCCGGCACCTGGCCGGTGTCGAGCGGTGGTGGTTGCGTATCCAGTTCGCGGGGGAGGAGCTGCCGCTGCTGTACTACTCCGACGACGACCCCGACCAGGACTTCGACGGACTGGATGGCGACCCGGTCGAGGACTTCGCGGTCTGGCGCGAGGAGGTCGTCCGCGCCCGGGAGATCGCCGCCGCCTCCTCCCTGGACGCAACCGGGACGGAGGCACGCAGCGGCGAGCCGTTCCAGCTACGGGTGGCCCTGGTCAGGCTGGTCGCCGAGTACGCCCGCCACAACGGCCACGCCGACCTGCTGCGCGAGCGCGTCGACGGTGGCACCGGCCACTGACACCGTGGGCGGGGAGCCCCGCCCGTTCCGGAGCGGGGTACGACCGGTGTCCGCGGCGGGCCGGCTCCCCGACCGGCCGGGGGATGGACCGAGGGCGGCGGTGCTCAGTCCCCGTCGTCGGTCAGGGTGTCCACGGCCACCGCCACGCCGATCACCAGAGCGGGGTCGCCGCCGATGTCGTGTCGGTGGGTGTTGACGTCCACGGCGTAGGTGTCGCGGACACGGAACCATCTGCGGGACACGTGCGCGACGGTGCCGTGCTCGTCGCTGATGACGTATTCCTTGTCGAAGAGGTCCCCGGCCACCTCCCAGTCCGGTGCGTCCTCCACCTCCACCACGAGTTTGTCGCGCACGGGATTGAACAGGCGCTTGCGCACGGTGGCCGAGGTGCCGCCCTCGCGTTCGACGCGTATCCGGTCGCGCACCCGGAACAGCTTCTTGCGGATGACCGCCAGGACGTTGCCCTCGGTGTCCTTGAGCTCGAAGGTCGTGCGCAACCGCAGCGCCTTGCCGTCCACGAGGAAGACCTTGCGGTCCTCCTCGTCGGTTACCCAGTAGTCGTCACCGATGTCGAACACGCGCTCGCGTACCAGGAACTTCATGATTCGAAAGTAGGGCACGCCCGACCAGCGGACCAGGGGCCTCTCCGGCCTGTGGACAACCGCCTGCGGCATCCGTCCGCGGACACGGCCGCGGGCGTGCGGCTCACACGAGTGACCGGGGAGCGAGGTCGCGCAGGGCGGACACCAGGGGTGCCAGCTCGGGTGTGGCCGCGGCCTCGTCCAGCGTCTCCTTGAGAACCGCGTCGTGGGTGGGGCGCGCCTCGGCGAGCAGGGCCGACCCGTCAGGGGTGAGCTCGGTATAGATGCCGCGCCGGTCGTCCGCGCACAGCACCCGGGTGAGCAGGCCCCGGTCCTCCAGCCGTGTGACCAGGCGGGTGGTAGCGCTGTTGGACAGGGCGGCGGCGCGGGCGAGCTGACGCATACGCATGTGCCAGCCGTCCTGGCGTCCCAGGGCGTCCATGACCGTGTACTCCACCACGGAGATGCCGTGCCGGGACTGGAGCGCCTTCTCCAGGGCGGTCTCGATCAGGCCGTGGACCGCGGCGAGCGTGCGCCACCCATGTGCCCGGATCTCGACGGCGTCGTCGGCGATGCCCATGCTCCGCAGCCTCCTTCGGGTGACACGGCTTACTGAAGCACACACATCATAGCAGCTTGCGCTGATAGGAGGCGTGTGCAACTATCTCGTTGTGTCTGCAACTAGTGCACACGCAAATACAAGTCTCTCGAAGGAGTACGTCCCCATGCCGCTCGCGCTGTACGCCCTCGCCGTCGGGGGCTTCGGTATCGGACTCACCGAGTTCGTCATCATGGGTCTGCTGCCGGAGGTCGGCGCCGACTTCGGCGTCACGCCCACGGTCGCGGGCTACCTCGTCTCCGGCTACGCGCTCGCCGTCGCGGTCGGGGGCGTCGGCCTGACCGCACTGCTCAACGACGTCAACCGCAAACGTGCGCTGCTGCTGCTCATGGTGCTGTTCATCGCGGGCAACGCGGTCTCCGCGCTGGCCTCCACCTACGAGGTCATGCTCGCCGGGCGCGTCCTGGCGGCCCTGTGCCACGGGGCCTTCTTCGGTATCGGTGCCGTGCTGGCCGCCAGCGTCGTACCAGCGCACCGCGGAGCCGCCGCGGTCTCCCTGATGTTCGCGGGCCTGACCACCGCCAACGTCCTGGGCGTGCCCTTCGGTACCTTCCTGGGCCAGGCGCTCGGCTGGCGGTCGACCTTCTGGGCCATCACCGCCATCGGCGTGGTCGCGTTCGCCGGTATCGCCCTGCTCGTCCCGAGCCGGAGGGATGAGGGAAAGCGTGCCCGGGGCGGGCTGCGCGCGGAGTTCGGGGCCTTCCGCAGCGTCCAGGTTTGGCTGTCACTGGCCGTCACGGTGCTCGGTTTCGGCGGTATGTTCGGCGGCTTCACCTACATCGCCTTCACCCTGACCGAGGTCAGCGGGTTCGCCGCGGCCACCGTACCGTGGCTGCTCGTGCTGTTCGGTGTGGGCCTGTTCGCGGGGAACCTGTGGGGCGGGCGCCTGGCCGACCGCGACCTCGGCCGTACCCTGCTGACGCTGTTCGCGGTGCTCGCCCTGGTCCTGGCGGTGTTCGCCCTGGTCGCGCACCTCAAGTGGGCGGCGCTGGCGGCCCTGCTGCTCATGGGCGCCTTCGGTTTCGCGACCGTTCCGGGGTTGCAGATGCGGATCATGGGCTTCGCCGACCGGGCACCCACGATCGCCTCCGGCGCCAACATCGCCGCGTTCAACGTCGGCAACGCCCTCGGTGCCTGGGCGGGCGGCCTCGGCTTGGCGGCCGGGCTCGGCTACGCCTCGCCCCTGTGGACGGGGGCGCTGATCACCCTCGTCGGCCTGGCCGTACTGATCCTGGCCGTCCGTATGCGCGGCGGCGAGTTCTCCCGCCGCCCGAGCGCCGGTCACGAGGCGGTGGCCGTGCAGCTCAACGGGCGTCCACGCAAGACGCTCGGCTGGGATACCCAGCCGAGCGTCTGACTAAGCTGCTTCAAGCAAGCAACTGACCTTCGGTGTTGCAACGACCCCTAGAATCCGCCCACCCTGGCGGCCCGCCGCGTGTTCTGCGGAACCCGGGGTCAGTGTCCGCCGGTGAGGGTGCCCGACAGCTCCTGGTGCAGATGCGCGCTGGGCTCGTTGAGGCCGGTGAT